>NZ_CP137750.1:0-13353 GCF_033439925.1 Acinetobacter sp. 16 | reverse complement strand
ATTAGTTCGACATTCGTAATTGCTGTACATGACGAGATTTTGCTTCAAACAGGTGTAGGTCGATCTGGTTGCCAGATTGAGAAACTGGAAAGCGTCCTAAACCGTATAGATCAGCAAATGTATTACAGTAATGTGAGTGATATCTTTGAAATTGCTGCATGGTTTGGTATTGCAATTTCTAAAGGGCATGCATTTGTCGATGGAAATAAAAGAACAGGGCTAGCAGTGATGCTAACTTATCTTGAAATCCAAGGTGTGACCATTCAAGAACACACGGGTTTAGATGATTTAATGGTTGATATCGTTGAATCCCAAGAAGATCATGAGCTTTTAGCCAAACTGGTAGCAGGATTCTTATATGAGCTATCTATAATTTAATTTATTCAATCTGTATTTTTATTTTTGGGTCGTTAATGTTAGAAAGTATCTCCTTATAAATTAAATAGTTTTCATCATCTCGGCATACAAAAAATA
Source organism: Acinetobacter sp. 16 (assembly GCF_033439925.1). NCBI lineage: Bacteria > Pseudomonadati > Pseudomonadota > Gammaproteobacteria > Moraxellales > Moraxellaceae > Acinetobacter > Acinetobacter sp. 16. Next base: position 12,879 of record NZ_CP137750.1, on the reverse strand, counting down.
CTTCTTCAACACAGTCATATTGGGGAAGTGTTGAAAGTATGGTACCAATTGCAATTTCGGCTGCCAGTTGGCGAGGAAAACCATAAACACCTGTACTGATGTTTGGAAAAGAAATAGTTTTTACACCAACATGGTTAGCTTTCATAATCGCATTACTATAAGCATCACAAAGCAATTGTGGTTCATTACGCTCACCATCTAACCATCTTGGCCCAACAGCATGAATAAGATATTGGGCAGGCAGGTTTCCAGCAGTAGTAACTTCTGCTTGTCCAGTTGAACACCCGCCTTTTTCTTGATGAAGTTGAATACATTCAGTCTTCATCAAAGGTCCTGCTTTTTTATGAATGATATAATCAAGCCCACTGCCACCAAGCAAAGACTTATTCGCTGAATTAACGATAGCCTGTACAGCGAATGTTGTAATATCTGTTTGGATTAAAGTAACTTTCTTAAGATTACTCATTTTATCACTATAATAAAATCGCTAAGGTAGCAGTAATTTTTTGGAAAACCAACATGACTGAAAAAGAACATATTAATCAATATATTAAGAGCACGTGTGATTTAATCATTCAACATGTAAAAAACATTATCACTCTTCAAGAAAACATTAATAAACCATGGGGATATAGCTCCAGATTAATGGAGCATTTATTTCATCCAGAAAATGAACTGCTTTTTAAAGGATACTCAAAGAATATTTTTAATAATAAATCAGCAATGGCTATTAAGCCATGGAAAGAACATATTGTTCCCATGGCTTATGTCTTTAACAACTTATGGGTATTAATTGAAAGCAATGAATTATCAGATGCTGAACTCTCCAAAATTCTACAAAGAAATCTTGGTGTAGCCCATATTTCCTATGAAGAACAGAAAAAGTTAGATACTAAATTTTCAGGATTAAAAACAAATATGCCTAATGGATGGTGTTTGAAAACAGGTGATCCTATAGATCGTTTAAAAGCAGTTGGTATTGAATTAGTTGATGAAAATGGGGTTGAAATTCAATCTTTAATTACCCCTATTTAACATAAAATCTCATATACGAAATTCAGTAGCCCAAAGTAGAAATGTCCGCTTTTAGAATATGAATTTGGTGTTATTGCTAAAGCTCGTGGCATGACTCAAAATCGCTAAAGAAGCAGGGATTGGGGTGAGGCACTCCACAAAGTCCTACGTCAGGATTAAGCACCATGTTTTGATACGATTAATCGTGTAGTGAATGCTTTAGGCGGCAGAGGTATTGAGTTCTTTAATATGCAGTTCAACGACTGTCATCAGGTTCTCAAATCCCTCAGTTTCCCCGGTATTCATCCGAGCCAACTCGGTCGAGTAGCTCGGATTATGATGCCTACTTTTAAAAAGGCACCCCCCACGATCAGTAAGCAGTTCTAGGGAACTTATGACGACCTGGGGTGGACTGAGTCCGTTTTACCCAATCTTCCGGATATTCTTGACTGTAAGAATCATAGTAATGACCTGACCAATATTCCTGATTGTATTCTTGGCATTCGTAATCTTGAGAAAAGTTGTGGGTGCTTTGTTGCGCTACAGCATGTTGCTGAAGTGTATTTTCAGCTGTTCTTTCCGCCTGATCTAAAGTCATGAAAATATCGAGCAAGGCTTGGCGTTGTTGATGATTCAGAAGTTTTGCGCTTTCGACAATCAGTTGTTTAGCGAGGTTTTTTGGCATGCATGGGTTTGCATTATTGAATTTAATCTGCATAGCAGTTTCCTAGATAAGAGTTTAATTATCTCCATCACTTCTCACGGCAATGGAGGCAACTTAACAGGGGTGAGAATACTGAATCTAGGATCAGCCAGCACAAAGCTGCCCTGCTAAGCTACCATAGGGACTGCTTAACAGTAGGCAAAAAAATAGCCGCAAGTGCGACATTTAATTGCACCTAGATTTTATCAGGTTCTCACGCCTGGACACAGATTTTGCTGCGTTGAAATAAGATTATCCAGTAAAAAGTAGGGTGTCAAGGTCCTAATCAGTAGTTCTTATAAAAACTGAAAAATCTAACTAAAAGGTGTCTATAAAATCAGTGGCTATTCAAACATTAAAGATTAAATAACTTTCTGTCTCTTTCTTGTGTTAAATACTCGTTCATTTCAGCGAGTATTTTTTCCTTATTTTCTTCATTTTCCATCTTTTTGAGTAAGTAAGAACCCAACAAAATTTTACGTCTTGTATCATCCTTTCGGTCTTGTTCTTTTTGCTTTGCTTTTTCACGAGCAATAGTTGCTTGTTTTTGCACTTTTAACTGTTTCAATCGCTCTTCTTGTTTTGCAATTTTTTCATTCAGATAATCAAGACTCATAATCAAATACCGTTCTTAAGCTTTTGGATTCTTCTCGATCATAATCCCGCTTGAACTGAAGTTCAAGACGCTATATGATACTCAAAGAATCCCCGAAGGGCGCACTTAGCCATTGAACAAAGTTCAATGGTGCGACAATGGGGAAATCCCCTTTGTAATCCCCTGACCAACCTATTCAGGTTGGTAATTTCGCTAAAGCGAAATTAAAAGAACAAGCAAGGGAAAAGCAGTATGGCAATCTATCATTTTTCAGTGAAAACGATTAGTAGGAGCGATGGTCGTAGTGCCGTTGCTGCTGCTGCTTATCGTGCTGCTGAAAAATTGACATGCGACTATTACGGCAAAGAGCAAGACTACACAAAAAAATCAGGTGTAGAACATACTCAAATATATGCACCCGAAAATACCCAAGAAGAGTTATTAGATCGTCAAACGCTTTGGAATACAGTAGAAAAATCAGAGCGCAGAAAAGATGCTCTGCTAGGACGTGAATTTGAAATAGCCTTTCCTTCAGAACTCAATGCTCAACAACGGCAGGCCATGCTCGATGAGCTATGTCACGATTTAGTAAAAAAACATGGCGTGATTGTTGATGCAGCGATTCATGCACCACACATTGATGGTGGATCTGATGAACGCAACTATCACGCACACATCATGTTTACGACTAGAGCGATTGACCCCGAAAACGGTGAATTTTCAGCAAAAAAATATCGGGATTTCAGTCGTGACCATGGCACAGAAACAGTCAGCCGGTGGCGAAAAGACTTTGCAGATCTTGCAAACAGACATTTAGAGCAAGCTGGCGTTGATGTACGTATTGATCATCGCAGCTATGCTGATCAAAACCACGGATTACAAGCAACGTCACATGAAGGCCCATCTGTTACCGCTTTGCGTAGACAATACGAGAGAGAACAGCAAAAGCCATTTAATGAAAGAAATCATGAAATCGTGCTTCCAGCATTGGCAAAACAGAATGACGCTATCAAACTGTTTAATCTTGAGCTTGAGATTACTGCGACTGAAAAACTCATCAAAATAATGCAGCACGAAGCAAAAAAAACATTCGAGAGCATTTTAAGCGAAGAAAAAACGACTAATTTCGAAAATTTTGATCAAATTCTTCAAAAATCACATGAAACGAGAAGCGAAAAAAATATTTTTGATACGCTCAACTCAAGTATCTCCCGTTTGAGAAAAGCAGGACTGTTTTCACAACTTGATGCAAGCATTAATAATCAAGCAGAAGCAGAAAGTCAGGCCAGGCTCCAGGCCGAATCAAGAGCTAAGCTTGAAGCTGAGCATATCGCAAAAGAAGAGCAGCGTTTGAAAGCCCAGGCTGAGGCCAAGACAAAACTTGAAGCGGAACGTCAGGCCAAAATCAGGGCGGAAGCAGAGAGCCTAGCTCAAGCGAGGAGGAATGATTTCAACCCTTTAGATTAGAGGTTCGTTATGAGCGATCAACAAATTGCAGCGACATTAAAAGCTATGTCAGATGCACTACACAAACTATCAATGTCACTTGAGAGTGAAAAACAAGAACACATTGAGTTACTTAAAAAACTCAATGAGCATCTAACCCATTCTCAAGATGCAATAGAAGATAATATTTTTGATTTTCTAAAAAGAATTGAATTAACAGAGCTGTTAAATACAGTTAATGAATCAAAAAATAATATTCAAAGTCAAAAAGAAAATATTGATAAATTAAATGAAGAAATAGAGTCAATTGATAAAAATATTAAAAATAGTCTTAATGTTTTAGATGAACAAACAGAATATATTTCTAAAAAAATTCAGAATAACAGCAATTTAATACAAACAGAGATTGTTAAAAACGTCTCTGTCAGCGTAAAAGAAAGCATAACAACACAATTTTTAAATCAATTTAGTGAACAAAATCAAAATCTTGTCACTAAAATAATAGAAGCTAACGAGAAAGCGGTAAATGTTTCAGTTTCAATTTATAAAGCATTAATTATAGAAGTAGAGAAGATTAAAAGTAATCATATTGAAAGTCTTGAAAACTTTAAAGAACACGTGGCGAATTCAAACATGAGGTGCGACAGTTTGAAAAGTCTTATGATAATCAACAAGCTGAGCAAATTTCTCTAATGGTGTAAGCCAATCTAACGCTTTTCTAGGACGAGTATTCAGTGACATGGCAACTTGATTTAAATAATGCTGATCTGCCTGATTTAAATCAATCCCTTTAGGTAAATATTGCCTAATTAAACCATTCATATTTTCGCATGTGCCTTTTTGCCAGGGTGAATGTGGGTCACAGAAATATACATCTATGCCTAAATCTTCTTCAAGTATTTTATGTTCTGCCATCTCGCGTCCACGGTCATAGGTCAACGTTTTACGCAGTTCTGCAGGTAAATATTTCAGAGCTTCAGTTAAAGCCTTGCGCACTGATTCTGCCTTTGCATCAGGTAATGTTGCCAAGATACAGAGCCGTGTATTTCGTTCAATAAGTGTTGCTATCGAACTTTTATTGTCTTTACCTTTAATTAAATCAGCTTCCCAATGACCCGGTATTTTTCTTTCTTGAACTTCGGCTGGGCGCTCATGAATAGTTTTAATATCCTGTAATATAGAATCTTTTTTAGGTTCACCGTTAGCTTTTCGCTTTTTATTTTCATGACGTAGACAGGATAATAAGTCTTTTTTCAACTCACCCTTGGGTAATGCTCGTATCGTTGAATAAATCGTTGTATGGCTTACATTCATTGTTTGATCCAAATCAGGAAATGTCTTTAAACGCTTTGCTATTTGCTGAGGAGACCATAAACAACGGATCGCTTCAACAATAAATTTCCAGAGGATTGAATCGATTTTGAGTTTTCTGTGACCACGTCTACGTCTAGCAAAAGTGTTATCAGAAGCATATCGAGCTTGATAAACGTCATTGATGCTATTTCTTTTAAGCTCACGATAGATCGTACTAGGATGTCTTTTAATAAGTTCAGCAAATTTTCTGGCTGAAAAGCCTTCTTTTCTTGACTCAAGCATTAATGCAGTACGATCTTCAAAGTTAAGATGATGGTATGACAATTTTATATACTCCATAAACCCTTTAAATTAATTAGGTGGTTTATGTCGCACTTCAAGTTTTACTCTGCCCGTTAATGCATTCAATGCAGAAATCAATTCTGCAATAAAAAATATCGGAAGTGCATTTTCAGAAGTCAAAGAACATAATATTAACAGTATGAATGAGCTTTATGAATCTTGCGCCAGCTTTCAAAATAATGTCATTGAAAAAATAAATGCAGAGGTTGGACAAATCAATGAATTTTTTGATCAAAAAATTAGTGATATTTCTAAAGCAGTACAAAATAGCTGCAGCAATACTCTGCAAACAATGAGCGACACAGAACAGCAGATCAATCAGAAATCCAAGCAACTGACGTCTGTTTTAGAAAAAAACACTAATGCAAGCATTGCAATGACCGAAAAAATTATAGAAAAACAAGAAAATATCTATAAAAATCTATGTAAAAAATTGAATTTCAAGTATTTTTCATTTAATTCAATTTCTATTCTTATTGTTACTCTTGTTATTCTCTGCGGTCTCAACATCGCTGCAACGATGCGATATGAAAAAATGAAAAATTACAACATCGCATTAGTCAGCCAAAATCAAAAACTGCAATCTGACATCAAAGATCTGGAAGCAACCAGACATGATTTAATTGTTTTAACAAAGCAATCAGTTAATGAAGTGAGAAAGAAATTTCCTCAGCTTCAGATAGGAATAAACTGTAAATCATTAGACTAAGCCTATTTATCTCTCATTTGCGATTTAAGCGACTTTTGATAAATCTTTATAGGTTCTATGAAAATAGCTTAAATCGATCCAGAAACCCCTTTTTTTTGCATTTAAACAGCATATGCAGAGCGAGTGAGCGATATAAAAATTTCGCCCTGCTCTTTCCCTGATTACAAGCTCCCTTGAACATCCTTGTACACGCACTGAGGGATTCCATTGAACACAACAAAATTTAGCGTTATGGACGCGAGTAAAGCATTTAAAAAATCACGTACAACAATATATGACGCTATAAAAAATGGTGAATTATTAAGGGATCATGATGGTCTTATAGATTTATCTGAACTTATCAGAGTCTATGGGAATCCATCAGGTGTTCAGTCCAGTACAAGCTAAGGAATACACTTATTTAATACTAAAAACCGTATTCATAAAACTTGATTTTGGATTATGAATACACTATATTCTTAATTGCTTAGAGTCAAAAGAATACAATAGGGGACAACATGGCGAATGTCGGTTATATACGTGTCAGCAGTGCAGATCAAAATACAGCGCGTCAATTGGACGGTGTGCAGCTTGATAAAGTGTTCACTGAAAAAGTAAGCGGTGCGACTGCGGATCGTGAGCAGCTTCATGCAATGCTTGATTATGTACGTGAGGGTGACACCGTTCATGTGCATGAAATCTCAAGACTAGCGCGAAGCTTGATTGATCTAAATACATTGATCAGCGATCTAAACAAAAAAGGCGTTACGGTTGTTTTTCATCAAGAACGCATGACGTTTAGCCCAGACCGTGAACAAGAACCGTTGCAACAGCTCATGTTTAACATGCTTGCATCATTTGCACAGTTTGAACGCCAGATCATTAAGCAAAGACAAGCTGAGGGCATTGCTAAGGCTAAAGAAAGAGGTGAATACATGGGACGCAAAAAGACAATTGATGATTCTGCAATCATTGAAGCAATGAGCAAAGACGGCGCGTCATTTAGAAAAGTTGCTAAAGAGCTGAGTGTGTCATTGTCCACAGTTCAAAGAGCAATGAAGAAACATAGCCCAGCGTGTTAATCGGGGGCTAATCATGACTATTCAAAAACGCTTAAATAAAGATTCTGTGCAATTGATTAAAATTGCACACCGTGTTGAGTTCGTTAGACTACAACATGAGAGCGGCTCTCAGAAAGTTATTGCACAGATCTACATTGCACATGATGCTTACCCGATTCGTGCAATGGCTGGCGACTTAACATGGGACGCTCACGACATAGAAAAATCTAAGCGTTCTATTCGTAGACACAACAAGACTTGTTTAATTATTGATAGACGTGATCAGATTGTAAGTTAAACATTCAATAAAGCCCTCAGATTAGAGTGAGGGTTAATCTAATGATTGGCATAAGCACACAATTAGTCGCCCTTAATTACTTCAAAACCGCTCTAAGCCCACGACCAAAACGACCAACGAAAGAGGCAAAAAAAGCTAATATCTGATTTAGGCTTAAATGCTATCACTTAACAATCCTTTTTTCTTTCTTCTGTAGTATGTTGCTTGCCCTATTCCTAATTCTTCCCAAGGCTTCATAGAACGCTCTGAATCGTCCTTACAGCCACGTTTAGACTTCTTACCACCAACAGTGCCCTTACGGCTCTGCCGATCAATGAATTCCTGATAGCAATAAGCATCTTTCTTCCAACAATAACGAGCAATCGACTTAGCAATGCCTTTCACTTCGCCATGCGTCATAGGTTGATTAAGCCCTTGGTTTAAGCCTGAACAATGCTTAACAACGCAATCTAGCCACGCTGTATAGGTGCTGCCTCTGTATTGCCTAACTTCCTTATACGCCCAGTGCCTAGCTGTATGAAACACAAAACAGTTGCGCCCTAAGCCAATAGCATCATCCTGTTTGATTTCTTTATTCGCATCTTTCCAGCTTAGCTCTAAATTTTTGGCTAATTCATTCAGCGAATACGGTTTATCACGCAGACAATAAGTTTTCCATGAATCAGAAAAAGGATTCTTTGCCACCAAGCCTACATACGCTGGGTCTGCTTTGAATAACTCCAGTAGTTTTTGCTGAATAGCATTGGCGTAAAGAATTGGTTTTTGTCGGCTAGCATCCGTTGTATAGATAGGAACTTTTAGCTGAAATAAGATATGTGAGCGTCCATTTTCAGGATTGGCGACTAACAAGTTGGGTAAAGGTATACCGACAAGTTCATATAAGATTTCAGACAATGACGCATCGTAATCTAGGTCAAAGATTAGATAGTGTAAATAATAGGGACTATTCGGCTGGATATACTTATATTTTAAGGATACCTCTTTGGGTCTAATGATAAGACCAAAATCCAAGTCATTCGTACAATACGGCTTCCTTGGCAATCTGTCTTGAAACTGATCAAGCAGAAAAGATAGTTGCTCCATTTGCTAGTCTTCACTATTTGCAAATGCACGCATAACCTGTATTATTGATTTCAAGTTATACGAACTTTACGGTTTGTATGATTTAAGAATTCAAGCCCTGTAACTTCCAGTCCGCCAAGATTAGAAAGTTATGGGGCTTTTTTATTGGTGTAATAAATACAATATATAGAACTCTCGCACCAAATCAACATGAAAAACATATAAAAAATAAAAGTTTTTCCATTAACTTATGTAAGTTATTAAACTTACGTAAGTTATGTATTTTGTATAAGTTGGTGAATCTGTTGATCTTCTATAATTTTAGCCTATACTTAACTTAAATAAGTTACGTAAGTTTAATAAAAATGATCATATTGGTTGGTGGTGAAAAGGGCGGTTCGGGTAAAAGTTGTTTAGCTCAAAATCTAGCAGTTTACTTGCAAGCGAATCATCGGGATATTTTGCTCCTCGATGCCGACCCTCAAGGAACAACAAGCGACTGGATAAAAGAACGTGATGAAAATGAGAAAGTACAAAACATTCCATCTGTTCAAGCATCGGGGAATATTCGCCAAATCCTCATAGATTTATCTAAACGCTATCAAGACATCATCATTGATGCAGGCGGACAAGATTCCGAAGCATTGCGTTCAGCCATGACCATATCAACACACATGCTGTTGCCATTTAGACCCAAAAGACGTGATCTAAAAACACTGGCTCATGTCGAGAAACTCATTCGTTTAGCTAAGGCGGTGAATCCTGAACTTTATACGAGAGCAGTGATAACGCAGTGCCCAACTTTACCAAGCCAAATGCAACGCATTCTTGACGCTAAAGAAGCCTGTGAATCTTTCGATCTAACACCTTTAAATAACTACACCTGTAATCGAAATATTTACGATGATGCGGATGAAAACGGCTTATCTGTTTTTGAAATGTCATCTGATGAAAAAGCCAAGCAAGAAATTGAAGAGATTGCCAAAGAATTTTTAGGAGAACTTTAATGGCTCTAAAAGGTCTGAAAAAGGAAAATCTAGCTCCTAAAGAAGAAGTTGCAATTAACGATTTTATTTCAGGTGCAACTAAGCAAGTCCAAAGTTTAACTCCGTCTAATGCTAAATTTCAGCGATACACTTTTTCTTTAACTGACGAGGTGAGTGAGCAGATTGACGGTATAAAGGTAAGATGCCGTGTTGCTAAAGCGAATCGCTCCATTATTCTCAAAGCTGCAATACATCAATTAAGTAAATTATCCGATGAAGAACTTAAAGCTCTGATCTTAAGTGAATTAGGCATGAATGCTATTCCTAGAGAGCAAGGAAAAGATAAGAAAAGATAACAACCGTAAATCCCTACATGAATCGCATTGAACCGTACCGGGTTTGTCGGAGAGTCAATATTCTGAGAGACTATCCCGATGACAAAATTAAAATAGGCGCATATACACCGAAGCGGAAGCAGAGGCGTTAAGAGCATCTTACCGATGGTCAGCAGGTGTGCTGCAACATGAATTCGATCAGGAAACAATTGACCACTGCCAAGCGGACATACAGGCAGGGATTGAGCGTATTATCCGTGGTGAATCCACTCAAAAGGAGGAGTTTTCCAAAATGCTAGATGATATGGCACAGGAAATAGGAGTGCTAGGCACTCCAAACAGCGACATTTCAGCAGTCAATGCCGAAGTGATCCGCCTGCAAGATGAAGCAGCTCAGAAGCCTGATCATTGGCTGCATGACGGCTTAAAATCACATTTTGAAGAAATTCAGCAGCAATTGTCAGACCTTAAATGCTAGGATTATGTAATCAAACTAATCAAAACCGTGAAACAACGATCAAATATTAAGCGTGGAACGTGAAAAATCAATAAAAAAGCCCAACCCTTACCGATTGGGCTTTTCAATATCAGATAAAGCAATGATTTTTATAAGATAAAATATTGAATTTCGCATAAGGTGTATTATGTTAATTTTAGGAAAACTTAACTTAGAATACTATTGAGAAGGCTTCACTGGAAAACCTATGAATGGTTTTATTTCTTTTAAAACAAACATACTCTGCATTTCTTTTATTCCCGGCAATCTTCTTATTATTGACATAGAGAATTCAGCATAAGTATCAAGATCTGGGGATACAACTTGAAGTAAGAAATCTGCATCACCTCCAATGCTGTAACATGCAACGACATAATCTAAAGCCGTCACTTCTTCCTCAAATTTTTTAGCTTCTTTTTCACTATGGCTATCAATAGATACACGTATAAATACCATTACACCTAAATTTATTTTTTTACGATCAAGTAATACTCCATATCCTTTAATAATCTTAGTATCTTCAAGTTGCTTGACTCTACGCCAACATGGAGAAGTTGATAAGCTCAATTCTTCTGATAACTGGGCTGTTGTAATACGTGAGTCCTGTTGCAACAACTCCAAAATTTTTACATCGGTTTTATCAATTTTTTTGTGATTAGGCATAAATACTAAAATTATTAAATAAAATAGAAATTTTATACCCTTATTTATCAATTTTATAAAAAATATAGATCAATTTCTTCTTTGTTTTTACTAAAAAATAGTCTCAATTCTTTTATTGATTTACCTTCAAATGGACTATCTAGCACAATTCACCACATATATTTTCACTTTATCTTTAGCCGCAATTCTTCCTGGGCCTGGTATGACAGGTCTAATGTTTAAAACACTGACACAGGGCTATAAAAATGGCTTGATTATGCTAATTGGTCTAATCACAGGTGATCTAATCTTTCTATTAACCTCTATTTTTTTACTGACTTCTTTAACTCAATTTTTTCCAAATTTTTCTTTTTATATGGTCCTACTATCGAGTATTTATTTATTGTATTTAGCTTATAGTTTTTGGTCTTTTAATGGTGATCTGCTACAAACTCAGGCTCCTAATACGGTAAATGAAACTATATTCTCTTATAGAGATGGGCTATTGATAACACTCAGTAATCCTAAAACCATTTCGTTTTACCTAGCAATTGTTCCAGCTATTTTTGGAGCATATAGTCTGAAAGATCAAACTTTTGCCTTAATGATAATTACAGTTCTGACTTTAACTGTTATTGGCGGTTTTTATGTATTTTTTTCTTTAGGCCTAAAAAAGTTTTTACGTAATTTGAAAATTCAAAGAACTTTGCTTAAGGGACTATCTCTTATGATGTTTATCTTAGCTCTAAGCATGATATATAGAGAATTTACGCCTCATTTAACATAATGGGCGTTATGCGAAATCATTTATAAAAAGTTATTGTTTTTCAAATATTTAAAAAATTAGTCATGACTAAAAAATAGCTAAAAAGCCGACTCCGAAACAAGTCGGCTGCTTTTTAAGCACTTTTGTCACTTTTAGCCAATAAAATTGGTTAAAAAATATTCAAAAATCCAAATTTTCCTGATTTCTAAAGGCCTTCATTTCTGAAATTATCCCCATTTCCTGCGGACAAATATCGGGATAAATCCCTGATAAAATCATGTACGTTTTGGCGTACAGCCATTCAAGAAAATTGCCAATAGCCATACTCAGCTCAATTTCCTATGATGAGTTCATCGAGAACAGGATGTTCCACATAACAACAATAAGATCAGCGACAGGACGCGAGGGATGACAGGAGTTGACCCTAGTACCAAATACGAAAAACCCCGACAGGATGTCGGGGTTTTTTATTGTCTGAATATTTTCGGATAATCCGTATTATATTAATTTTAGTTGAACTTAAAACTAGGCATAAAGACAAATGAAAATAGGGATCTTTTGGTACTGGAATAATCAAGTCATTGGTATTGCACATTCCTTTAATATTACGAAAGCAGACTCTATTGGCCTGATTGATAGCCCATATACACATATTGAATATTGGATTACATTGCAAGAAAAGTATTCTGAACTACAAAACTATGAGTATGAACAGATCCCAAGAGGTCGAGTAATTTTTGATACCAACAAAGAAAAATCAATTATTTATTTGGATAAGACATTGTTATATAAATCAAAAATTAATAAAGTCTATGATTTTTTTAATTTAAATCCAGAACAATCGGTGCTAAAAAAAGACTCACACTATCAAATTTGACCAACACTACTGTTAGATCAACAAACTTGCGTTAAAATACACACGATCACTCTTAGAATGGTAAGCGATATGAGAAAACGTCTTAAAGATTATAATATTGAACAAGTATCTAGTCGTGAAAAGGTTTCTGGACAAGTTTTACCTATAAAGTTTAGTAATGATGAAGCAACTAAACGAGTTGTTATGCATAGTGCTAGACGAGTGATCCAGCAACATAAAGCAGAAATACAAGAGTTAGCTTATAAATGAGCTTG
>NZ_CP137747.1:0-156925 GCF_033439925.1 Acinetobacter sp. 16 | reverse complement strand
AAATTGAATTGCTATATCAGTGTAGGTAGGTTGCCGTCCTTTTTTTCCAGTAGGTGTTGCAGACCATTGCATTTGGGGATCAAACCAAATGGTGAAAGCACCCCGTTGACGTAAAGCCTGATTGTACTCAGACCAGTTCGTTGTTTTGTATCGGCTTTTTGATTCTGTATTCATCTAACATGTATGGGGATGAAATTTATTTATGCAACAAAGCCATTTCAAACCTAAATGATAAATTAGATTTTAAAGCCAATACCGAAAGGGATACCCTTAATAAAGTAAACTTAACACTTCAGACCATGTTCTATGCTGTGAGTGCGGTAGATCAGGATCTCATAAGCAATCAAGCTGAAACAAAAAATAAGGCCGAGTTACAACTGCAAAATACAATCGAATATATTTCTTTTTTACAATTAGAAAGGAAAGAAAAATTAGAACTCTATAACAATTTAAAATTTGCTATTGACGATGCTGTTGCTATAAAAGAACCAGAATGGGCAAAAAAATTAATAAAAATATGCGTCAACTCCATAGATGGGAATCGTAAATCTTGAAATGCATGTTTTAGATGGAACGACTAAATCTAATATTTTTGAAAAAGGAACTTATGATTCCGCTAAGAATGCTTGTTTAACACTTCGTGAATTAGAACATTACATCGTCTATTGGATTGTAAATGTTTATCATAAAAGCAAGCATTCAATACTTGAAATTCCGCCACAACAAATGTGGGAAGAGGGTATTTGGGGAACAAAATTTAAAGTTGGTACTGGTTTAAAAGAAAGGGTTGCGGATGAAGCAACACTATTTTTGGATTTCGCCCCTGAATTTGAATCAACCATTCAAAGAACGGGCGTAAAAAAAGATAAACTTTTTTATTTTGCTGATTGTTTAAGACCTTGGATCAATGCGATTGATCCAACTGACGATGAGAAAAAGCGTAAAAGAAAGTTTATTTTTAAAAGAGATCCTCGTGATATTTCAATGATTTGGTTTTATGAACCGAATACAAATACATATTTTAAAGTACCTACAGCCAAACGTGAAATTCCATCAATCGGATTGCATGAATATAGACAAGTCCAAGCATATCTTAAGAGTGAGCGATTAGATACAGTTGATCAAGATGCTATTTACAGAGCAATTATTTATCTCCGTGAAAAAGTAGATCAAGCCGTGACTTTAACTAAAAAGCAACGCCGAATGAATCAAAGAAAAAAAGAGAATGGTAAGATAGTTGCTGCACTACACCATGAAAATAAAAATAATTCAGTTATCCATACAAATGTAGATGCTCCAAAGTCACAAAATAGTTTATGGGATCAAAATTTAACTGCTTTTGACGATTTGAGGTAAGACCATGAAACAATATGATTACCTTGCTGAGCATGTCCTTGACACTATGATTCTTAGTGATGCTGAAAGAATTAATATTCTTTATGAGGATCGGTGGATTGGTTATCAGAAAGCAATTGCAGTTTTGAATACACTGACTGATATTTTGAAACGACCTAGAAAATTAAGACCAGAATGTCTTTTAATTGTTGGTGATTCAAATATGGGAAAAACTAAGATTATTCATGAGTTTGCAAAAGAATACTATACTAAGAGAGTTGATGATATGGACATGCAGCTTATGTCATTGACTAAACCAGTCATTCCTATTCAAGCCCCTGCTAGGGCAAATGTAAAAGATTTATATATTAATATCTTAGATCATTTTTTTGTCCCTTTTCGTGTCACTGATCCTGAAAGCAAATTAAGGTATCAAGCAACCCATCTACTGCGTAAATATGAAACCAAAATGTTAATTATTGATGAGTTGCATAATTGTTTAAGTGGGAGTGCTAGGCAACGGCAAGAAGTGATGAATACACTTAAAACGCTAAGCAATGAACTTAGTATGAATATCATTGGTGTTGGTACTCGTGATGCATCTCTTATTCTTCATACGGATACTCAGTATGCCAGTCGCTTTGAAATTATAGATTTGCCTTTATGGAAATTGGATGCGGATTTTTTAAGACTTCTTTTAAGTTATGTTCGCTTACTTCCCCTAAAAAAATTATCAAACTTGGCATCACAAGAAATTGCGACCTTACTCTATGAAATTTCAGGTGGTAATTTTGGTGATTTAAATCGTTTATTGGTGGAATGTGCAAAAGAAGCAATATTGACTGGTAAAGAAGAAATTACCCTCGAAATTGTTAAAAAATTCAAGTGGCTTAAACCAACAGAGGGTGCTCGTAATATTCGCACTATTCAGCTTAATTCTATTTAGTATTATTGAGGGTGTAATATGCCTAATTATGCTCAAAATTGGTTTATACATACCCCCATTGAACAAGGTGAAGTATTATCATCATGGCTCATTCGTTCAGCCTTAGACATGGGATGTTCCCCTTTAACACTTATAGAAGCATTGTGGGGTAGATGGAGAGCATTAACGATTGATCTTGATCGAGGTATGACGGAAGATCGGCTTGAATTATTATTTGTACATTCTTTTGATGATAAACAAAAAATTTTGAAAACAATGCTAACTAATGTGGCTCCCTATCTAGTTAAGAGTTCAAATAGTGGATGGGTTTTAAGTTTAGGTCAGCGTAGTAGATCAAATTTTTCAGGTCGGCAGGTGTGTACTCAATGTTTTGAAAGTGATGGTAGATCAGCTTATTTACGGTTAATGTGGCGAATGGGGTGGCATTGTTGTTGTGAAAAACATCAAATAAATTTAATTGATCATTGTCCGAATTGCGGTGTAGTCATTCAGCCATTTAAAATAGATTTAGAGCATGGATCATTAGCAGTATGTTTCTCATGCCATTTTAATTTGACTTTATATCAGCCACAACCTAGCAATATTCAAATTTTAGATTTTCAAAAAAATGCAGATAACGTTTTAAAACAAGGCTCAGGTTTATATAATAATCAAAATATTTCAGCTACCGAATGGTTTGCGATTGCTCGTGCATGGATAAGTGAAATCAGATTACTTGTAGATACAGATAATATTCAACTTATTGAAATGTTTAAGAGCTTTGGTATAAATTTAAATACCATAACTCCTTTCACACCAATTGCTTTCGAATATTTAAATACAAACGAACGTATAATTTTGCTTTCCATCTTGAATGAAATTATGAAAATCCCATGTGAGTTGATTATTGACCGCTCTTATGAGTACGGGATTAGTAGTGCAAATTTTTGGGATAAGCGTAAAAAACTACCGATTCAACTTCAACAAATGAAATCAGCAATGATCAAGCCTATAAGAGTATATGCTTTACAACGTGTGAGTTCTCATAATGGAAAACCAAAAGCAAAAAAAACCGTGCAACGTAAGTGGCTTAATTTGTTAAGAAAATCAAGAAAGAAACGGAGTCATAAGCTTGGCGGAGATTAATATTGAGCAGTTATGTAATGGGTGTGAAAAATCAGTTACCCAACTAAAAAAAAGATATAAAGGGAAAAAATATTGCTCAACTTGTTATGCTCGAATTTTTAAAAAATGTCTTTGCCCAAAATGTGGGTTATCTGCTCGATTACCTAAAAATGATGATCAAGCGATCTGTAATGAATGTATTAAAAAACAACCTTGTATAAGATGCAATCAAGTTAACAGACCGATAGGAACGCTTACAGAGTATGGGGTCGTTTGTAATAGTTGTTCTGTTTATTTTAGAGAGGTTGAACGATGTGAGCGATGCAATGTTCAATCGCAAAAATTAACGAAAATATCACGCTTTAATGATGACCTCAGAGTTTGTCCGAAATGTTCAACAAGGGATTATGAAACATGTCCTTCATGTCATAAATATCGCTTGTTAGAGTTAGATGAAAAAGGAAATAAAGTTTGTAAAAAATGTATAACTCAACCGAATAAACCTTGTATTGAATGTAAAACGATGATCTCAGCAGGATGCGGTGATCTATGTGATGATTGCTACTGGATTAAAAATCTATGGTCAAAGTTCCATCAAAATATTTATTTGTTCGAGTCATCTTTTTTAAAAAAACAATATGAAAACTACGTGCTTTGGTTGGTCGATTTAGTTGGAGCACATCAAGCAGCTTTGTATTTGAATAAACATACTCATTTTTTTATTAAAACAGAAATGTTATGGGAGAGTAATATTCCTGATGCAGACCAATTATTGTTGACTTTACGGACGAGTGGACTTAGAAAGTTTGAATTAGTAACACAGTGGCTCGATCAAATGCATGGGGTAAAAATCTCAACTATAAATAAAAATGAATGTTCTGAGATAGATCAAGCCAATAAGTTGATTGATCAGTTACCGCAGCCCTCATTGGCTTTTGATGTTGTATTTGCTTATAAGCAAAAGCTCGATGAAAAAATGCATCAAGGAAAAACATCTGCTCGATCTGTAAGGCTTGCAATGAAGCCTGCTGTTGCATTGATGTTATCTATTCAGGATAAGCAATTACTGCCAGATTTGGCAAAAGTAAAAGCTTATTTAAATGAGTATTCAGGTCAGGCTGCTGCATTAACAGGGTTTATTAATTTCTTAAACGATCAATATGATACGGATATTGATTATATTTCCTTAAAGCATTCTAACTTCATAAAAGAAGCAAGTAAGCGGAAATTGGAAAAAGAATTGATCTCGATGCTCAGCCCAAATACTGATTTCAATGTCATGGTATGGGTGAAAAATGGCTTACAACTATTCCATGAGATGAGTTATCAGGATTCATTGAAGATCAAGTTGGAAATGATCGTTGAAATAAAAGATGGCTATAATGTTTTGTACAATAACCAAAATTATTGGTTGCCTAAGAACATTGATCCATCTTTTAAAAAGTAAGTCTAAAGTTTCAATACTTCGATATATAATTTAGTTTAATATTTTGATAATTCATTAATTAAGAGAAAAAAATGGGCTTAAAGGATTTGCTTGGTCTGAAAGAAAGTGATGAAAAAAAACTACGTGAAGGATTAGCACAACTTAGGGCTTTAAATGATCATTTATCATCCATGTATTCTTTGAGGTCTGACTTAAGAGATTTAACAGATAATCGGCATACTGTTAGTTCACTTTTACAAGGTGAATTAGATAAGATTAAAGCTCACCAACAAAGTTTAATTAATAAAACGAATGAGTTATCTCAACTAAAAGCCAAATTAGATGAGTCTCTAATTGCTATTGAAAAAATTCAATCTGTTTTAGCTAATGATGAAAATGGTAGTTCTATTTATTCTCGTATATTAGAAGTAACCAATGAAGATAATCTAGATATTTTGGAAGTTGAGTCCGAAAAAATTCACACAGCTTATAGTCAATTATTTGATCGAAATGGTGAGGATACTTCTAAAGTTGATCGAGTAAATTATGTAATTGATAAAATTTTAGATCAATATGACAAATTGTTTGATGAACTAAATGATAATGGTGAAACGAAAGTTAAAGAATACGAAAGAAAAATTAATGAGTTAGTTGCATACTATGACGATTTATTTATTTCTGATGATCCTGATAATAAAAGTAAAAATGAGCAGATAAATTTTCAGTTATCGAGAGTCCAAAATTTTTATGACAAAATTTATGGTAAAGAGGTGGATCAGGAAATTTGAACAACACTTATAAGTGATATTTTGCTCCCCAAATGATGTTATAAACATCAATATATGGAGTATTTTATGGCACGTAGACCAAGAAGAAATCATTCAAATGATTTTAAAGCTAAGGTAGCACTTGCTGCGATTAAAGCAGAAAAAACACTTGCTGAATTGAGTGCTGAATTTGATGTTCATCAAAACCAAATTATCGACTGGAAAAATCAATTAATTTCAGCTTCCTCGCAAGCTTTCGATCAATCAAAAGCTCCAACAGAACCACCCATCGATCTAAAAAAACTACATGCAAAAATTGGTGAGCAAGCATTAGAAATTGATTTTTTAGAAGGTGTGTTGAAGAAACTGGGCCGCTTCAACCACAAAAGTTAATCGACGACTCACTTCAGATTTCAGTATCTAAGCAAGCTAAGCTGCTGAAAGTCTCCCGTGGTTGTTATTATTATCGCCCAAAACCTGCGAGTGCATCAGATCTGAAGCTGATGCGGTGTATGGATGAATTACATATGCAATATCCTTTTGCAGGTAGCCGTATGATGCGTGATTTGTTGAATCGTCAAGGACATCATATAGGACGACGTCATACACGTACTTTAATGAAGAAAATGGGCATTAATGCGTTATATTGCAAACCAAATTTAAGCCAGGCTAATCAAGCTCACCGCAAATATCCATATCTGCTCAAAGGATTGGCTATTCAGCGCAGTAATCAAGTGTGGTCTACGGATATAACGTATATCCCTATGGCAAAAGGCTTTGTTTATTTATGTGCTGTGATTGATTGGCATAGCCGCAAGGTACTTGCGCATAGAGTATCGATTAGTATGGAGGTTACATTTTGCATAGAAACATTAAATGAAGCTATTGAAAAATATGGTCGACCTGAAATATTTAATACAGACCAAGGCAGTCAGTTTACCAGTGATGCATTTATTGATGTATTGAAATCAAATGGCATTCAAATCAGTATGGATGGTAAAGGTCGATGGGTTGATAATGTGATGGTTGAACGATTATGGCGGAGCGTTAAATATGAAGAGGTGTATCTCAAAGCCTACAGCAATGTTTTGGATGCGAAGAAGCAATTAAACGCATATTTTGAATTTTATAATTTGAAACGACCTCATTCGAGTCTGGACAAAATGACTCCAGATGAGTTTTACTATGACCAGCTACCACAACAAAATAAGGTAGCTTAACTAGAGCAGAGTATCACTTATAAATAAGCTTTTAGTTGTTCAAACATGTGGGACCACCTCTGTAATGAAGAAAAAAACATTACTGCATTAAGTGAAGATTTGGATAAAAGGTTAGAAAATTTAAAAAATGTTGAGGAGCGAGCAAAATCAGTTATTGGATTATCAAGTGAAGCAGGGCTTGCAGGTGGTTTTGTTGTAAAAGGACAAGAAGCCAAAAAAGGACAATTCATCAGTATTATTGTATTTGTATTAGTTGTATTAGCAATTTTTGGATTTAATTTTTATTTGTTTGATAAATCAGATTTTTTGAATATGAAGTGGGATACATTCTTATTCAAATTATTGATCAACGCACCTTTGATTTGGATTGCAACAATTGCGAATATAAATTTAAATCGTTTTTCTAAATTAGAGCAAGAATATTCTCATAAAGAAGCATTGGCTAAATCTTATGAACGGTACAAAACAGAAATTCAAGAGCTTGAAAAGTTAGGAGTTACTGGTTCAGAGGAGCTTAAATTAAAACTTTTAGAAATCAATCTTGAAGCATTTAAAGTTAACCCTGCGGAACATTCTGATAAAGCTAAGCCTGATTTCTCTATATGGGATTTGATTCAGAAGAAAAAAGATGAGAAACCTAGTGAGTAATTGAAGCTCAGGTACATTTTTCTCAATGTATTGGGTAAGCAGAAGTAGAATTCAGTTATTCTGAAATTTACAATTCAAACTGTTAAACTATTTACTTACCAAGATTTTATCCGAATAACTTGTATGTATCAGAACTTACAACATAGCTTTGAAAATAGCGTAATTCTCGTTGTAGAAGATGATTATGATATTGGTGACATTCTTGAAAAATACATAAAAAATGAAAACATGAAGGTCATCCGTGCATTGGATGGACAACAAGCTTTAGAGTGCTTAAAAGCCAACTCTATAGACCTGATTCTCCTTGATATTAAATTACCCAAACTAAATGGCTGGGAAATTCTACAAATCATCCGTCAAACAAGTCATTTACCTGTCATTATGCTGACTGCCTTAGATGATCAAGTGAATAAGATCATGGGGCTAAAAATGGGTGCTGATGATTTTATTATTAAACCATTTAACCCAAATGAAGTGATTGCGCGAATACAAGCCGTACTTAGACGAAGTACAAGCCAAAATACGGAAATAACTAATATTATTCGTTATAAAAATATTGAAATTAATCCAGATCATCATCAAGTTTACATTTCAAATGGTCAAAGAAATCAGCTGCTCAACCTTACGTTAACTGAGTATAAGATACTGGTTTTGATGGCAAAAACACCAAATAAAGTCTTTACACGCAATGAATTGATCCAAAACTGTATGCCTGAAAGTGATGCTTTAGATCGCACTGTAGATAGCCATATCAGCAAATTACGCAAAAAACTTGAAGAAAATTATGTAAATGGTTTATTAATCAATGTCCGTGGCGTGGGGTATCGCTTAGATCAAAATCATGAAATTTAACTTTTTTAAAAATTCAGTTGGAATTAACTTCCAGTTTATTATCATGATGAGCCTACTCAATTTAGGCATTACGCTGTTATCTTTCATGATTGGCTATTTTGTTTATAGCTGGGCGATAAAAATAGGTTTTCTAAATACGCAAGTTATTAATTCAAATGAATTTTCAGTTACCTATGTTGACTTTATCTGGCTGTTTTTAGTGCTATTAACAGGCTTTTTTCTTTCTACTATCCTCGCCTTTAAATATGGAAAACGCTATACACAGCCAATTAGTGATTTAGCAGATGTTATTCAACAAATTCAACAAGGTAATTTAGCACTCAGAATTAAACAGCCACATCATGATATTCCACATGAAATCAAGTCCCTTATTGAGAACTTCAATGAAATGGCAAACCAACTTGAAGTATCAGTTAAGAATTCAACTGTTTGGAATGCTGCAATTGCACATGAATTACGAACACCTGTGACAATATTACAAGGTCGCTTGCAAGGTATTGTCGATGATATATTTATTGCCGATCAAGCTTTACACCTAAGCTTATTGAACCAAGTCGAAGGCTTATCTTACCTTGTGGAAGATTTACGGACACTGACACTTATTGAAAATAAACAATTACGTTTAGAACTAGAAAAGACCAATTTAAAAGATAGTATTGAAAAATGTCTGCAGATGTTTAATGAACGGTTTCAGGTTAAAGGTTTAACTATTATTTTAAATTTGACGGATAAATTGGTTTGCGTTGATATAAGAAGGATGGAACAAGTCTTTATTGCATTATTTTCTAATTTTCTAAGATATTCGAATGCTGGACAAATCAATATTACAACGATGGCCACAGCAGAACATTGGCTATTAATGTTTGAAGATGAAGGTCCTGGTATTGATGAATCGCATCTTGCACATCTGTTCAAGCCATTCTATCGTCTGGAAGACTCTAGATCACGTCTAGATGGCGGTACTGGATTAGGCTTGGCAGTGATTGATGCAATTATTGAAGCACACCAAGGTCATATTTATTATTCTAAATCCAAAAACTTAGGTGGCAGCTGTTTTACTATTCAACTAAATCGTATAAATCGTAAGACATCAACTCATTTATAATGTGTTAAGTTCAGATCAATACGGCTTCATTTAAACCATAAATTTAAGATAAATTGATGTCTGAACTTAACCATTCTGTTTGATGATCCTCAAATAAATTTCATTACAATGAATTCTCATCTCGATATTTCGCTAGCATAAAAAATACCACAATGGAGAGTATGCCGATGATAATCCCTGCTGTTAATAATAAATTAACATGAGCTGAACTGAAGGCAATTTTACCTGCGTTAATCAATGCTGTACCTTGTTCAACGGGTAACTGGCTCGCCACTAAATAGGTATCACCAATCGATAGTCTGGCTTTTTCTGCTAAAACAGCAGTTAAATCTGACGGCACTTGAAGATGACTGCCAAATATATAGGCCATGAAAACACCAAATAAAGTAATACCTAGTCCTGTACCCAGTTCATAACCTGTACTTTCAAGTGAACCTGCCGCACCGCCCTTTTCTGCAGGTACTGAGCCCATGATCGCAATGGATGAAGCTGTTAAACCGATACTTAGAGTGAGTCCAATTGAAGCTAAAATAAAGGGAACAATAATTCCCGGATGATGAAAATCTGAATAACTCAAACTGATCAACGCAATTGCTGCCAATATTAATGAAAATGTTGCAACTAGACGCAGTCCGAATTTATTAGATAAAAATCCAGCAATAGGCCCACCAATAGCAGCAGCAACCATAATCGGAACCATAAAAAGACCAGCTTGTAGTGGTGTTAAACGAATGACATATTGCAGCTCCATCGCTAAGGTTAATTCCACACCTGCCAAAGCGCCTGCAGCAACCATTGCCATAATAATGCCTGCTAAAATAGCAGGGCGTGAAAATAGTGAAAGATCTAGCATCGGTTGAGGAGAATTCAGCTGTTTGCGTACAAATATGGTTAATAATCCAATAGAAAAAATGACTAAAGGAAGGACAATTAACAACGACTGTTTACCGCCTAAGCCTGCTTTGAGCGCATATACAAATGAAACCAAACCGAAAATTAGCAATAGCGCCTGACCAAATGCCCAATGTCCAGAGGTTACAGCTTCATTTTTGGATAATAAGAAATAGCACATTGGGGCGACAACTAACATGATTGGGACATTAATGAGGAAAACTGAACCCCACCAGAAATATTCTAACAATCCACCACCAATGAGCGGTCCAATGGCGGCACCGGCTGATCCGATTGTGCCCCAAATACCCAGCGCAATGGCACGTTCGCGACTGTCTTCGAAGGTTCTGCGAATAATACCCAATACACAGGGCATAATCATGGCACCGCCTAATGCTAATAAAGCACGTGCGGCAATCAGCATAGAAGCCGTTTGGGAAAATGCCGCAAGGACTGAGGCAATTCCAAATATAACCAAGCCAATCAGCAGAATCTTACGATTGCCGACACGATCAGCCAAAGTTCCCATCGGAACTAAAAGTCCAGCCATAAGTAATGGATAAATATCAATAATCCATAAGACTTGGTTGCTTGAGGCACTCAATGATTGGGTTAATGATGGAACCGCAACATGCAGTACAGTCATATCAATCACAATCGGCAGAAATGCAAGCACGACAGCGAGCAATATCCACCAGCGTTTCGGATCAAGATTCGTAGCTTTCATGATCAAACCTATATTGATGGTTTATTAAATCAATTCTGAAATAAAGATGTAAATGAAAGATTTGTTGTGGGCTAAACTCGTTAACCCACAGCTTTTATATTTAGCTTTTATTCTCAGTTTTGATGCTTAATGTGCCGCTTTACGTTTCGAGAATTTCTCAACCATGCTCATGACGACAATAAAGAAAATCGGTACAAAAATAACAGCTAGAATTGTTGCGCTGATCATGCCGCCAAAGACGCCTGTACCAATCGCTTTTTGAGTTTCAGAACTAGCGCCACTGGCAATGACTAAAGGAATAACGCCACAGGTAAATGCCAAAGATGTCATTAGGATTGGACGTAAGCGCAATTTAGCGGCTGCAACGGTTGCCTCCACTAAACCCATTCCTTCTTCTCTTAATGCTTTTGCAAACTCAACAATCAAAATGGCATTCTTTGCAGATAGACCAATAATCGTGATCATGCCGACCTTAAAGAAAATATCATTTGGCATACCACGTAACATTACTGCTAAAAAGGCGCCAATCAACCCTAGAGGGACAACTAGCATCACAGAGAATGGAATTGACCAGCTTTCATAAAGTGCTGCCAAGACAAGGAAAACGACTAACATCGACAACAGTAATAAAAACAAGGTTTGTGATTCCGACTGTTTTTCTTCTAGAGAAATCCCAGTCCACTCATAACCCACACCTTTCGGAAGCTGTTTAATCAAATTTTCCATCTCAGTCATGGCTTGTCCTGAAGATACACCTGCTGCTGGACTGCCAGAAATACTCAATGATGGACGACCGTTGTAACGATTGTATTGTTGTGGTGAATGTTGCCAAATGGGTGTAATTATTTCAGACATTGAAACCAATTTACCGCTTTGACTGTTCACTTTAATCTGAAGAATATCTTCAATACTCATGCGTGATTTGGAATCAAGCTGCACTATGACTTGCTGCATGCGGTCTTGATTTGGAAAGTCATTGATGTACATCGAACCCATTGAGGTTGAAATAATATCGGTCACATCACTGAAATTAACACCTAATGCCTGCAATTTATCTCTATCAATTTTAAGCTGTACAGAACTGCCATCTGGCAAACCTTCAGGATAGACCTCCGCCACGATTTTACTTTGTGCTGCTAATGCTAAAAGCTGATCTTGCGCTTCTCTTAAAGCAGGCATGCCAATATTGCCACGATCTAATAATCTCAGTGAAAAACCAGATGAGTTACCTAATTCATCAATGGCTGGTGGTAACACAGACATGGTTTGACCTTCTGAACTTTCAGCCATCGCTATATTTGCATTATTCACGACTTCTTGTGCCGTAATAGTACGCTCTTCGAATGGCAATAGATTAGTAAAATACATCGCTGTATTCTGACCAGAACCACTAAAACCAAAACCTAAGACTGCCATATTGTCTTTAATACCCGTTTCTTGGTCTAAATGATTTTGAAACTCAGCAACGACTTTACGGGTACGTTCTTGAGTTGCATCCGCAGGAAGCTGAATTGAAGTCATAAACCACCCCTGATCTTCTTCTGGCATAAACGCAGTCGGAACGTGTTTAAAACTAAAAATCAGCACAATGACAATGCCTAAGAAACATAACATTGCGAGGGTTTTATGTTTAATTACTTTAAATAAACTACGTTCGTAGCGATTGTTCAGCTTCTCAAAACTGCGATCAAACCATGCAAAAACACCTTTTTTCTGATGGTCTTGATCAATCGGTTTTAACATTGTTGCACATAACGCAGGGGTTAATGTCAATGCAAGGAAAGCTGAGAATAAAATGGAAACTGACATGGTAATGGTGAATTGGCGATAGATAATCCCCACCGAGCCTGACGCCAATGCCATCGGCAAGAATACAGCGGCTAACACTAAGGTAATACCAATAATCGGATTGGTAATTTCCTTCATGGCTTTAGATGTGGCTTCAACTGGAGATAAACTTTCTGTCGCCATAATTCGTTCAACATTCTCAATGACCACAATCGCATCATCGACAATAATCCCAATCGCAAGCACCATGCCGAACATGGTCAGCACATTAATCGAAAAACCTGCAAGTAGCATGACTGAAAATGTGCCAAGCAATGCAATCGGTGCAACGATCGCTGGAATTAAGGTGTATCGAACATTATGTAAGAAAATAAACATGACAATAAAAACTAAAGCCATAGCTTCAAGCAATGTCATGATTACTTTTTCAATCGAAACTTTTACAAAAGGTGCAGTGTCGTAAGGTATAGAGAATTTCATACCATCAGGCAATGCTAGACTTAATTGTTCAATTTTTGCTTTTACACCCTCTGCAGTCTTAACAGCATTGGCACCAGGACTCATTTGTATCGCCACAGCTGTAGAGGCTTTACCATTTTCTAAAATCGCAAAGTTATACATTTGCGCACCAATTTCGACACGAGCAACATCCGATAATCGAACAATGGCACCATTTTGTTGAGCACGTAAACTAATGTTCTTGAATTGCTCTACAGTTTCTAATTGACCTTGAGCAGTCAAAGGAATGGTGATTTGTTGCCCCTTCAACGCAGGAACATCACCAATACGACCCGGTGATATCGGCAAGTTTTGGTTTTGGATGGCTGTATTCACATCTTGAATACTCAATCCATAAGAGACCAAGCGGTCTGGATCGACCCAAATTCGCATGGCTTTCTCAGCACCAAAGTTTTGGACTTTACCAACACCTTCGACCCGTTTTAATTCTTCAATTACATAGCGAGTCATATAGTCACTGACATCAATTTCACTATATTTGCCATTTGGTGAACTCAACCCCACCATCATTAAAAAACCAGATGATGCAGCATCAACCATCAGCCCCTGTTGTCGAACTGTTTGGGGTAGGCGCGACTCAATGGCTTTAATTTTGTTTTGTACATCAACTTGTGCCAGTTCTACATCTGTGCCTGGTTTAAAGGTTGCGGTGATTGTTGCTGTTCCAGAACTATCCGAACTTGAACTGTAATACAGTAAGTTCTTGACACCTGACATTTCCCGCTCAATCAATGTCACAACACTATCATTCAGTGTCTTTGGGGTAGCACCTGGATAGATTGCAGTAATACTGATCTGTGGTGGCGCAACACTCGGAAATCTTGCAATAGGTAACTTGGGAATACTGAGTACACCTAACAAAATAATAAATAAAGCGATCACCCATGCAAAAACAGGACGCTTAATGAAAAATTGAGACATTATTTCTTGCCTCCACTTTCCTGAGTATTTGTAGGTTGCCACTGCTTAATTTTTAGTTTTTGCTCAGGCTGTATACGATCAGCGCCTTCAACAATAACTTTTTCGCCTGCTTGTAATCCTTGTGTTACTACATAGCTATTTTGATAACGTTGACCAAGCTGAATAGGCTTGCTTTGCGCTAAACCTTTTTGATTAACAATCGTAACATTGGCTTTACCATTAATATCATGTTGAATCGCTTGTTCAGGTACTAACAGCGCATTTTCAACTTGAGCTCGGCTCATATTGACTCGAACATACATGCCTGGCAAAAGTTTTTGATTTTGATTATTGACTAGAATACGAATCGTGACATCACCCGTGTCAGGATCAACTTTAGTATCTGAAAATAGGATTTCACCTGTGACATTATAAGGTTTACCCTGACTATTCAGGATTTCAACCGTATGTTTGATGTTTGACACGTCACCTTGCTGCAAAGCTTCCTGTAGCTTTTCATAATCACTAATTGATTGCTTTACATCGACGTAGACTTTATTAATCTGTTGTATTACGGCCATCGCATTGCTATCGCCTTGACCAACCAATGCACCTTCAGTCACTAAGATTTCACCAATCGTTCCTGAGATGGGTGCTGTGACAGTGGCATATTTAAGATTGAGCTGCTGTCTACTTAACATAGCTTGCATTTGCGCCACATCGGCTTTTGCTTTTTTATAATCTGCTTCCGTATTGTTGTATTCCTGCTGACTAACCGCATTTACTTTTACCAATTCAGTGTAGCGTTTTAACAGCACCTGCAAACGTGTCACCTCAGCTTGTGCACGGTTTAAAGTAGCTTGATTGCTTTTTACATCTGCCTGAAAGATTTCAGAATTTAATTTAAAAAGTGGTTGACCTGCTTGCACATAAGAGCCTTGTTTAAAAAGCACTTTATCAACAATTCCACCTACTTGCGGACGAATTTCAGCAATCCGGTAAGCTGTAACACGGCCGGGAAGATTTTCAATTACATTCATAGATTGCGGTAATACAGTGATGGTACTGACCACCACCGGCGGCATTTCTGCTGCGGACTGTTCAGCATCTTTGGATTGTGTACAGCCGATCAAAAGTACAGTTGTAATAAGTATTGAACTTATTAAATGATGACATGTTTGCATGTTTTTTCAGAGAGAGTTTTAGATGCTACTATTTTGAAATAGCAGTGTTTATGAATTGCTAATGTTATGTGGAGATTGTGTGGAGAAAACTGTTAAATGGGAAGTAATTTTAATTTGGCTGAAACTATTATTAATAATAAACACTTGATTTTGTTAAGCTAAATTATTGTTTTATAATAACTTTATTAATATTGGTTGATTGAGAAACCTGTTGGAAGTTTTAGATATATTTCATACTATTCTTTATATGAGTTATCTATTTAAAAAGAAGTAATAAAGAAGCTAATGGATCATTTTGAAGTAGAAGTTTTAAAACAAGCTGCTTCGTAATTCTTCAATAAATACGAAGCATATTTTAGTAAATTTAATTCTCTATTTATAATTTTTTCTTTTTTATTAATATTTTGAAAATTTTATTAAAACTTGCAACCCAATCAGCTTGGTCAGTATGCATGTGCTTCATGGCTCTTTTTTGATTGAAGTTAGTCTTGCAAATATCGAACCATTTTTTTGTTCCTTTTTTCCCCTCAATTGCTTCACAAATCATGGTTATATTTTTTTCATTAAGCATCTCTTTGGTAATAAATAGAAAAAAACAAAATGCTTCATTATTTTTGTTATTTTTCTTAATATCAATAAGGTAAAGATGATCATGAAATTCGGCTAACTCTAACTTTAAAAACAAAAGTAAGGCGAATTCAAACATGAGGTGCGACAGTTTGAAAAGTCTTATGATAATCAACAAGCTGAGCAAATTTCTCTAATGGTGTAAGCCAATCTAACGCTTTTCTAGGACGAGTATTCAGTGACATGGCAACTTGATTTAAATAATGCTGATCTGCCTGATTTAAATCAATCCCTTTAGGTAAATATTGCCTAATTAAACCATTCATATTTTCGCATGTGCCTTTTTGCCAGGGTGAATGTGGGTCACAGAAATATACATCTATGCCTAAATCTTCTTCAAGTATTTTATGTTCTGCCATCTCGCGTCCACGGTCATAGGTCAACGTTTTACGCAGTTCTGCAGGTAAATATTTCAGAGCTTCAGTTAAAGCCTTGCGCACTGATTCTGCCTTTGCATCAGGTAATGTTGCCAAGATACAGAGCCGTGTATTTCGTTCAATAAGTGTTGCTATCGAACTTTTATTGTCTTTACCTTTAATTAAATCAGCTTCCCAATGACCCGGTATTTTTCTTTCTTGAACTTCGGCTGGGCGCTCATGAATAGTTTTAATATCCTGTAATATAGAATCTTTTTTAGGTTCACCGTTAGCTTTTCGCTTTTTATTTTCATGACGTAGACAGGATAATAAGTCTTTTTTCAACTCACCCTTGGGTAATGCTCGTATCGTTGAATAAATCGTTGTATGGCTTACATTCATTGTTTGATCCAAATCAGGAAATGTCTTTAAACGCTTTGCTATTTGCTGAGGAGACCATAAACAACGGATCGCTTCAACAATAAATTTCCAGAGGATTGAATCGATTTTGAGTTTTCTGTGACCACGTCTACGTCTAGCAAAAGTGTTATCAGAAGCATATCGAGCTTGATAAACGTCATTGATGCTATTTCTTTTAAGCTCACGATAGATCGTACTAGGATGTCTTTTAATAAGTTCAGCAAATTTTCTGGCTGAAAAGCCTTCTTTTCCTATGGTTTTAACCATATTTTTTTTCAGTACAACAGATATTTGGCGAATTCAAACATGAGGTGCGACAGTTTGAAAAGTCTTATGATAATCAACAAGCTGAGCAAATTTCTCTAATGGTGTAAGCCAATCTAACGCTTTTCTAGGACGAGTATTCAGTGACATGGCAACTTGATTTAAATAATGCTGATCTGCCTGATTTAAATCAATCCCTTTAGGTAAATATTGCCTAATTAAACCATTCATATTTTCGCATGTGCCTTTTTGCCAGGGTGAATGTGGGTCACAGAAATATACATCTATGCCTAAATCTTCTTCAAGTATTTTATGTTCTGCCATCTCGCGTCCACGGTCATAGGTCAACGTTTTACGCAGTTCTGCAGGTAAATATTTCAGAGCTTCAGTTAAAGCCTTGCGCACTGATTCTGCCTTTGCATCAGGTAATGTTGCCAAGATACAGAGCCGTGTATTTCGTTCAATAAGTGTTGCTATCGAACTTTTATTGTCTTTACCTTTAATTAAATCAGCTTCCCAATGACCCGGTATTTTTCTTTCTTGAACTTCGGCTGGGCGCTCATGAATAGTTTTAATATCCTGTAATATAGAATCTTTTTTAGGTTCACCGTTAGCTTTTCGCTTTTTATTTTCATGACGTAGACAGGATAATAAGT
This sequence comes from Acinetobacter sp. 16, assembly GCF_033439925.1. NCBI lineage: Bacteria > Pseudomonadati > Pseudomonadota > Gammaproteobacteria > Moraxellales > Moraxellaceae > Acinetobacter > Acinetobacter sp. 16. Next base: position 139,190 of record NZ_CP137747.1, on the reverse strand, counting down.
CTTTTTTCAACTCACCCTTGGGTAATGCTCGTATCGTTGAATAAATCGTTGTATGGCTTACATTCATTGTTTGATCCAAATCAGGAAATGTCTTTAAACGCTTTGCTATTTGCTGAGGAGACCATAAACAACGGATCGCTTCAACAATAAATTTCCAGAGGATTGAATCGATTTTGAGTTTTCTGTGACCACGTCTACGTCTAGCAAAAGTGTTATCAGAAGCATATCGAGCTTGATAAACGTCATTGATGCTATTTCTTTTAAGCTCACGATAGATCGTACTAGGATGTCTTTTAATAAGTTCAGCAAATTTTCTGGCTGAAAAGCCTTCTTTTCTTGACTCAAGCATTAATGCAGTACGATCTTCAAAGTTAAGATGATGGTATGACAATTTTATATACTCCATAAACCCTTTAAATTAATTAGGTGGTTTATGTCGCACTTCAAGTTTTACTCTGCCTTTTTTCAACATTTTCAACATTTTCAACATTTTCAACATTTTGAATTTCATATTTTTCTAAAAATAAATCAACTATATGTGAAATACTGTAATTTTCATTGATGATATGGCCTCTAATGTCCTTTCTTGCAGGGATATAAAAAGCATGGAGTGAATGAATACAACTTGTAAGTACTTCGATATTATCATTTGATTTTAAAATACAATATTTACTCATTAAAAATGGGTAATATCTAAAAGGCACATTTGCACTGTATTCATTTTTAGGAATGAATATTTTTTCATTATATAAGTAGTATTCGTCTGAATCAGGAATCTTAGCATCAAATCTAATGATCTTTGGTTCGTTAATGGAAAAATCAAACTCAAAATTAACTGTTCTCAGACAGTTATTAAAAGAGAATTTTCTTCCCTCTATTCGTGTTTGGCCTTTCCATATTGTGCCAATTTGTACTGTATCCAAATCTCGAAAAGTGACATCATATTTGTTGTAAGAATTTTCAGATACATTTAAACGATTAGGGTTTGCCGCATCAAGCTCAACAAGTAGAACTTCAATTAATATATTGTCAGATTCAGAACTCGAATTTAACTTTAAACAACTATATAGGTAGACAACTCGTTCGATTTCATCATCAGGAAATGAGTCAATAGAGGTCATATCAGAATATACTCTAATAAAGGTTATTATAAAAAAGAAATTATGAGTTATTAATAGTCTATTTTTATATATTTGACTAGCTTCTATTTTTGTAAACTAGCTTTTATTTTTGTAAGTGACACATCAGCTCGGCCGGACAAGCCCGTTCCGCCGGATACGGATATTGCCGACCCGCAGGCAGACAACTTGCCACCCGCCAAACCGTTCGACCAGATTGAGGAGTGGTAGCCGTGGACGAATATCCCATCATCGACCTGTCCCACCTGCTGCCGGCGGCCCAGGGCTTGGCCCGTCTTCCGGCGGACGAGCGCATCCAGCGCCTTCGCGCCGACCGCTGGATCGGCTATCCGCGCGCAGTCGAGGCGCTGAACCGGCTGGAAGCCCTTTATGCGTGGCCAAACAAGCAACGCATGCCCAACCTGCTGCTGGTTGGCCCGACCAACAATGGCAAGTCGATGATCGTCGAGAAGTTCCGCCGCACCCACCCGGCCAGCTCCGACGCCGACCAGGAGCACATCCCGGTGTTGGTCGTGCAGATGCCGTCCGAGCCGTCCGTGATCCGCTTCTACGTCGCGCTGCTCGCCGCGATGGGCGCGCCGCTGCGCCCACGCCCACGGTTGCCGGAAATGGAGCAACTGGCTCTGGCACTGCTGCGCAAGGTCGGCGTGCGCATGCTGGTGATCGACGAGCTGCACAACGTGCTGGCCGGCAACAGCGTCAACCGCCGGGAATTCCTCAACCTGCTGCGCTTCCTCGGCAACGAACTGCGCATCCCGTTGGTTGGGGTAGGCACGCGCGACGCCTACCTAGCCATCCGCTCCGATGACCAGTTGGAAAATCGCTTCGAGCCGATGATGCTGCCGGTATGGGAGGCCAACGACGATTGCTGCTCACTGCTGGCCAGCTTCGCCGCTTCGCTCCCGCTGCGCCGGCCTTCCCCAATTGCCACGCTGGACATGGCTCGCTACCTGCTCACACGCAGCGAGGGCACCATAGGGGAACTGGCGCACTTGCTGATGGCGGCGGCCATCGTCGCCGTGGAGAGCGGCGAGGAAGCGATCAACCATCGCACACTCAGCATGGCCTGTCGACAACCTCTCGCGCAACCAAGACATCGCGGTCGGACTGCAAGTGATCTTGAAGCCACGGGCCCGTCCCACCCCGACATGGACCTCGATGCCCGAACGGACGTTAGATTTCGAGTTCTAGGCGTTCTGCGATGAAGGTTGGATCCCAGCCGGGATTGAAAGTGTCGACGTGGGTGAATCCGAGCCGCTCGTATAGGCCACGCAGGTTCGGGTGGCAGTCGAGCCGCAGCTTGGCGCACCCCTGCGTTCGCGCGGCATGGCGGCAAGCCTCGATCAGCGCGGAGCTGACACCCCGGCCCGCATGTGTCCGTCGCACCGCGAGCTTGTGCAGATATGCGGCCTCCCCCTTGAGGGCGTCGGGCCAGAACTCGGGATCCTCGGCCGACAAGGTGCAACAGCCGACGATGCCGTCGCTGCAACTCGCGACTAGGAGCTCGGATCTCAGGACGAAGGTCTCCGCGAATGTCCGGTCGATCCGCGCGACGTCCCAGGCGGGCGTTCCCTTGGCGGACATCCACGCCGCAGCGTCGTGCATCAGCCGCACAACCTCGTCGATATCACCCGAGCAGGCGACCCGAACGTTCGGAGGCTCCTCGCTGTCCATTCGCTCCCCTGGCGCGGTATGAACCGCCGCCTCATAGTGCAGTTTGATCCTGACGAGCCCAGCATGTCTGCGCCCACCTTCGCGGAACCTGACCAGGGTCCGCTAGCGGGCGGCCGGAAGGTGAATGCTAGGCATGATCTAACCCTCGGTCTCTGGCGTCGCGACTGCGAAATTTCGCGAGGGTTTCCGAGAAGGTGATTGCGCTTCGCAGATCTCCAGGCGCGTGGGTGCGGACGTAGTCAGCGCCATTGCCGATCGCGTGAAGTTCCGCCGCAAGGCTCGCTGGACCCAGATCCTTTACAGGAAGGCCAACGGTGGCGCCCAAGAAGGATTTCCGCGACACCGAGACCAATAGCGGAAGCCCCAACGCCGACTTCAGCTTTTGAAGGTTCGACAGCACGTGCAGCGATGTTTCCGGTGCGGGGCTCAAGAAAAATCCCATCCCCGGATCGAGGATGAGCCGGTCGGCAGCGACCCCGCTCCGTCGCAAGGCGGAAACCCGCGCCTCGAAGAACCGCACAATCTCGTCGAGCGCGTCTTCGGGTCGAAGGTGACCGGTGCGGGTGGCGATGCCATCCCGCTGCGCTGAGTGCATAACCACCAGCCTGCAGTCCGCCTCAGCAATATCGGGATAGAGCGCAGGGTCAGGAAATCCTTGGATATCGTTCAGGTAGCCCACGCCGCGCTTGAGCGCATAGCGCTGGGTTTCCGGTTGGAAGCTGTCGATTGAAACACGGTGCATCTGATCGGACAGGGCGTCTAAGAGCGGCGCAATACGTCTGATCTCATCGGCCGGCGATACAGGCCTCGCGTCCGGATGGCTGGCGGCCGGTCCGACATCCACGACGTCTGATCCGACTCGCAGCATTTCGATCGCCGCGGTGACAGCGCCGGCGGGGTCTAGCCGCCGGCTCTCATCGAAGAAGGAGTCCTCGGTGAGATTCAGAATGCCGAACACCGTCACCATGGCGTCGGCCTCCGCAGCGACTTCCACGATGGGGATCGGGCGAGCAAAAAGGCAGCAATTATGAGCCCCATACCTACAAAGCCCCACGCATCAAGCTTTTGCCCATGAAGCAACCAGGCAATGGCTGTAATTATGACGACGCCGAGTCCCGACCAGACTGCATAAGCAACACCGACAGGGATGGATTTCAGAACCAGAGAAAGAAAATAAAATGCGATGCCATAACCGATTATGACAACGGCGGAAGGGGCAAGCTTAGTAAAGCCCTCGCTAGATTTTAATGCGGATGTTGCGATTACTTCGCCAACTATTGCGATAACAAGAAAAAGCCAGCCTTTCATGATATATCTCCCAATTTGTGTAGGGCTTATTATGCACGCTTAAAAATAATAAAAGCAGACTTGACCTGATAGTTTGGCTGTGAGCAATTATGTGCTTAGTGCATCTAACGCTTGAGTTAAGCCGCGCCGCGAAGCGGCGTCGGCTTGAACGAATTGTTAGACATTATTTGCCGACTACCTTGGTGATCTCGCCTTTCACGTAGTGAACAAATTCTTCCAACTGATCTGCGCGGGAGGCCAAGCGATCTTCTTCTTGTCCAAGATAAGCCTGTCTAGCTTCAAGTATGACGGGCTGATACTGGGCCGGCAGGCGCTCCATTGCCCAGTCGGCAGCGACATCCTTCGGCGCGATTTTGCCGGTTACTGCGCTGTACCAAATGCGGGACAACGTAAGCACTACATTTCGCTCATCGCCAGCCCAGTCGGGCGGCGAGTTCCATAGCGTTAAGGTTTCATTTAGCGCCTCAAATAGATCCTGTTCAGGAACCGGATCAAAGAGTTCCTCCGCCGCTGGACCTACCAAGGCAACGCTATGTTCTCTTGCTTTTGTCAGCAAGATAGCCAGATCAATGTCGATCGTGGCTGGCTCGAAGATACCTGCAAGAATGTCATTGCGCTGCCATTCTCCAAATTGCAGTTCGCGCTTAGCTGGATAACGCCACGGAATGATGTCGTCGTGCACAACAATGGTGACTTCTACAGCGCGGAGAATCTCGCTCTCTCCAGGGGAAGCCGAAGTTTCCAAAAGGTCGTTGATCAAAGCTCGCCGCGTTGTTTCATCAAGCCTTACGGTCACCGTAACCAGCAAATCAATATCACTGTGTGGCTTCAGGCCGCCATCCACTGCGGAGCCGTACAAATGTACGGCCAGCAACGTCGGTTCGAGATGGCGCTCGATGACGCCAACTACCTCTGATAGTTGAGTCGATACTTCGGCGATCACCGCTTCCCTCATGATGTTTAACGCCTGAGTTAAGCCGACTTGCGTAGTGGAGCCAAAGCCATGGCAAGCTCTTTCTGCCATGGCTTTGGTGTAACGAAGCAAGTTCGGCTTGAACGAATTGTTAGGCACCAACGCGGCGCCCCTCACAACGGTTTCCGGAAGCAGCGTACTTGAGCAACCTCCGTGAATCCAGCCGCCAGGTGCGCCGAGGTGCTTGCGCTGTTGGTAAGTTGAGTGTCGGAGGCGAATTCGGTGCATCCGCGACCACGAGCCCAATGCTCGGCGGCTTTTACCAGAGCTACACCTACGCCCTGACGCCGCGCACTTGGCACAACGTACCAACCCTCCAAGAACGCAACGTTGCCGGAGTAGCACTCCTCCGCATGCGGGCGGATCGAAAGCTCGGCAAACCCTAGTGCTTCTCCGTCGGGTGCTACAGCAATGAGGACAGCAGCAGGCCGGGCGACTTTTCCGGACAGAAATTCTGCGATCTCTGACTGGTGCTCTTGACATGTGCCATCTGGCCACAGCTCACAGCGCATGCTTAGCCAACTGGCCGAATCGGTAGTTTCAACAGGCCTGACGAGCGGCGAACTATCCATTGGTGCCTAACGCCGAAGTTCAGCCGCCAGAACGGAGCGCAGCGGAGTGATGGTCGGCTGCAACTTCATGTTATGCCGCATCTGCCTGCTACTCAACGACTGAGCGATTTGTGTGCGCTTTTACAACATTCGTTGTGTGCTTGAGCAAGTCTAGACCGCCCGGCAGGCCGTGCCCCGGAATGACGAACTGTGCTTCCGGGTAGTGTTGTTGAATCCGCTCAATGGAGGTGGGCCATTCAGCCAGATCGGCATCGGCCACGTTCCCCGCAGACGTGCGTGACAACTCATAAATCGCACAACCACCATAGAGCACACTCGCAGACGGGACGTACACAACTAAGTTGTCGGTCGAATGCGCAGCACCAGGATAGAAGAGTTCTACTGGACCGAAGCGCACTGCGTCCCCGCTCGATGAGAGTCCTTCTAGAGAGTGCGTGGGAATCTCGTTCCCCTCTACCTCGGCTAGCCGGCGTGTCGACGGTGATGCGTACGTTGCCACCCCAGCCGCCCGAAGGACATCAACGCCGCCGACGCGGTCGTCATGAAAGTGCGTGGAGACTGCACGCGTTACAGGAAGTCCAATTTGCTTCTCAATCTCCGCGAGAAGTGCCGCTGTGTTTTTCGCACCCCACGCTGTATCAATCAAAAGCAACTCATCACCATCACGGACAATGAGACCATTGGACGGGTAGACTGCGCCATCAAACGACTGCGTTGCGATATGCGACCAAACACCATCGGCAATCTGGTAAAGCCGGACCTCCCCGACCGGAATTTCGCTGACTGTCGGATACTCACCGCTAGAATCTACGGAAAAAGCGAGCGGACTCGCAATAGCCATGATAGACGCGGTCAAATAGACCAATAACTTACTCAAAAGTTTGAACATCAAAACTCCATGGGGGTGAGTGCGGCATAACTTTGTTTTAGGGCGACTGCCCTGCTGCGTAACATCGTTGCTGCTCCATAACATCAAACATCGACCCACGGCGTAACGCGCTTGCTGCTTGGATGCCCGAGGCATAGACTGTACAAAAAAACAGTCATAACAAGCCATGAAAACCGCCACTGCGCCGTTACCACCGCTGCGTTCGGTCAAGGTTCTGGACCAGTTGCGTGAGCGCATACGCTACTTGCATTACAGTTTACGAACCGAACAGGCTTATGTCAACTGGGTTCGTGCCTTCATCCGTTTCCACGGTGTGCGTCACCCGGCAACCTTGGGCAGCAGCGAAGTCGAGGCATTTCTGTCCTGGCTGGCGAACGAGCGCAAGGTTTCGGTCTCCACGCATCGTCAGGCATTGGCGGCCTTGCTGTTCTTCTACGGCAAGGTGCTGTGCACGGATCTGCCCTGGCTTCAGGAGATCGGAAGACCTCGGCCGTCGCGGCGCTTGCCGGTGGTGCTGACCCCGGATGAAGTGGTTCGCATCCTCGGTTTTCTGGAAGGCGAGCATCGTTTGTTCGCCCAGCTTCTGTATGGAACGGGCATGCGGATCAGTGAGGGTTTGCAACTGCGGGTCAAGGATCTGGATTTCGATCACGGCACGATCATCGTGCGGGAGGGCAAGGGCTCCAAGGATCGGGCCTTGATGTTACCCGAGAGCTTGGCACCCAGCCTGCGCGAGCAGCTGTCGCGTGCACGGGCATGGTGGCTGAAGGACCAGGCCGAGGGCCGCAGCGGCGTTGCGCTTCCCGACGCCCTTGAGCGGAAGTATCCGCGCGCCGGGCATTCCTGGCCGTGGTTCTGGGTTTTTGCGCAGCACACGCATTCGACCGATCCACGGAGCGGTGTCGTGCGTCGCCATCACATGTATGACCAGACCTTTCAGCGCGCCTTCAAACGTGCCGTAGAACAAGCAGGCATCACGAAGCCCGCCACACCGCACACCCTCCGCCACTCGTTCGCGACGGCCTTGCTCCGCAGCGGTTACGACATTCGAACCGTGCAGGATCTGCTCGGCCATTCCGACGTCTCTACGACGATGATTTACACGCATGTGCTGAAAGTTGGCGGTGCCGGAGTGCGCTCACCGCTTGATGCGCTGCCGCCCCTCACTAGTGAGAGGTAGGGCAGCGCAAGTCAATCCTGGCGGATTCACTACCCCTGCGCGAAGGCCATCGGTGCCGCATCGAACGGCCGGTTGCGGAAAGTCCTCCCTGCGTCCGCTGATGGCCGGCAGCAGCCCGTCGTTGCCTGATGTCTTTGCACATTAAAGACTTAAACTGATGAATCATAAAATCAATAACTTACATTAGGTATGATTCAGTAAATTTACATTATAGTTCTAAACTCAATGAACTTTGAGTTTAGATAACCAATCCATTTATGACATAATAGTTGTAAATTTACTTATGTTTGAGTTTACCTATTCCAAATATCCAATAAGTAAATAAAACGGTGATTGCAAGTGATATAAAAATGACTATTGGGGATGGTACTTGCATTGGACTCAACCAAAATCCAAATAAAATACATGCAACAAATGCACTGCTACAAAGAAACAACTTAAAAAATACCACAAGTATTGAATCTGATTTTTTCGTAATATTCATTCAAACTTCCTCTTTGAGTTTACAACTATATTGTTAAAGTTTAGAACATTAATGTCATTTTTGAGACTTTAATGGTCAGTCACAGCAACTGAAAAAGAAATATTATTGTCATTAATTGCAGCTACAAATTCATCTTTTTCAGGTAGATGGATAACATAACCTTTTACTGTACTTTCTTTTGGTAAGCCTAGTTCAGCTAGAACTTCTGCTACACTTCTTTCAGTTCCATAAAAATCATCTTTTTGTTCTTGAGCTTGCTTTACTCTTTGCTCAAGTGTACCCCTTTGTTTAGCTTGTCCCATTTATTCAACCTTTTGGTTTACAAATATATTGTTTAAGTTTAGAACATTAATGTCTAGTTTACGACCTGATTGTCAAACTACACAATTAATGCGCCATATTTAATAAGTTTTAAGTACCATTCAAAATATTTAGAATTTGAGAGTTATTGCCATCAAACCATTGATATAACTCTGATCTTACCTCAGTATCAGAAAAACCCCATTTTAGTCCACTAAAAAAAACACCATCATCAAGTTCATAAAATATTTTTTTAAGCATATCTTCAGTTATATTATCAATATTAACCAAATCATCAGAAGCCAAAAGAATGTCTTTTATGAAGCTTAAATCGCCTTGATATTCTAAATATGTTGTTTTAATTGCTCTATTGCGTACATTTTTATCAATCATTTTAAAATCCTAAATATTTGCAAAGATAGAAACAACAATAGATAGGATTAATAACAACGGATACCATATTTTAAAACTATCTTTATCAAAAGTAGGTTTAAACATGGTTGATGGGACACCAATTAATCCTATTCCAAAAACCAAGAAATTAATAATTATAACTATTATTGAGAATTCACTACCCTTATTCATGGAGTAAACAAAATTTGAAATAAAAGATATAACAAAAAAGGGAATCCAAAGTATAAAACGATTGTAAATTAAATGACTATCAAAACTTCCAATATGCGTTTTTATACCTCCATCACTCCAAGTAGAATAAGTAATATCGTAAACGTTTGGATTGCTTTGAATATGATCATAAAAAGCTTTTTCTTTTTCGGTTAGGCTATCCAGTGGACGACCATCTATAAAAATAGAAAAAAGTCTGGCATCTCCCAAACCATGAGATCGATCAGTCCCTACACCTCCAGACGTATAATCTGGCAATTTAAAGTCTAAATATTGTTCTTTACCCATTACTTCATCCATCATAATTAGGATCTTTCAAATCCACTAAGTATAATCTTTTTGAAGCATTTTGACTTCAAAAAAGCTAAAAAAACGACATAGTGTGTCGCACAACTATCATTTGAATCAGAAAAAATACTAAATATCATATCTTATGTGTACATTGTACATATTTATTATTATAAATCAATATTTATTTATATGTACTTTGTACATATTAAATAAACTATATTGACTTAATGCTAAGACATAATTATAGTGCTTATATCAGATCAGAAATGACTGATGGGCAATGTTTTTAAATTTTTTCAGATTCCAAGAGAACTGAGAGGCACTTATGCGAACTGTACAAATTAGTTTTGTTGGCGACAATGCCAATATCAAGTCTGATTTTTTCAATTTTTCTGATAACACATTCACTTTGTTAGAAAAAATCCTTGAAAAATTCCTCCCCCTTGTCAATCCCCACAATAACTTCAGTCAAAAATCAAAAAACACTGATGCACCTATAATCGGGATCAGTGATGCTTTTTTAATTAAGGCTGCTCTTTCAAAATTGCTGTACATAGATCGAATGCAATTCCAGATTGAAGACAAACTTCAACTGACTGAGCTTTTAATGAAAGTTGATCATATTTTCCACAGATCAATTAATAGTTATTACACACCCAATGTCTTTACAGGCGCATTTACTCTAACAATAGATAAAAGGAAATAAGCTAATGTTAGATAAAAAAGATAAAGCTAAACGCAATTCAAATGATGTGAAATTGCACAGAAATAAACGAAAAGAACGCATAGAAAGCGGTAATCCAGAACTCTGGAATATCAAAGATTGTGCTGCAATCCTTTCTACCGACTACTTACGGGCAAAGTATGGTTTTATGGCTTGGCAAAAGATTGGTCAGCTTATGAATTATCCACTCCATACAGAACTTAAAAAATAGGAATATCCATGAAAAAATTTAGCTTTTCGACTTTTATTGTGTGCCTTTTAACTACAAATGCTTATGCCGATTTTTCTGGAAAAGTGTATAGCGTAACTGATGGTGATACGATCACTGTAATTTCAAACAATCAAAAACAGATTGTACGTTTAGAAAATATTGATGCGCCAGAAACTTCTCACCCTAATAGTAGTGTACCAACTCAACCTTATGGCCAAGCTTCACGCCAGTTTTTAAACAGTCTGGTTTATGGGAAAGTTGTCTATGTAAAATCAAATAAAATGGATCTGTATAAGCGAAACATTGGCACGGTGTACATAGGTAATCTCAACGTCAATTTAAACCTTGTAGAAAACGGTTTTGCTTGGTATTCAAGAGAATATGGCAATGACCAATCCTATGTTGATGCGGAAAATAGGGCAAAATATCGTAAACTTGGCTTATGGAACGATAAGAATCCTATTTATCCTGCTACATGGCGAAAATACTACCGCTAATCTTCAGTGCATTTCCTGAGAATATTATTATGGAAAAAGGCGAAAAAAAATTATATGTCCACGCAGGCATTCGCATTACCAAATCCAAGAATAAGGTTTTAGTGATATTTACGCTCGATGATAAGGGTAATATCGATAAAGAACTTCATTTTGAAGCCGATGCAGGTGACAAGAATCTTCTTGGTCTAATCTTCGAGGGATACTTTGAAGATGATACAGCCAGACTGAACAGATCCATTACACTACAAAAGGGCAAGTTTGAGGACAAGTCCCTCTTAACTCAATGGATCGCCGAACAGAATACAGCTCTATCTGATGCTAAAAAGACATCCTTAAAACCAGAAGTTATTAAAGACCTTAGTAGTCGTTTAGAACCAGAACGAAAGGCATACCAAAGTGCTCTTAAACGTGGAGATCTAGAAACAGCTAAATCTATCAAAGATCTTCTAGAATTGATCCTAACCAAGCCGTTGAATTAAAGAATTTAGAGTACCCTTTATGTGTAATGAACATAACTCATTTGATCTTAAAGCTGCTTGTAAAGAGTGCCCATTCAGAAAAGGAAATGGCTATTTAAGACCTGAACGTATATTGCAGATCATCAATTATATGAAATTTGATGATCAACTTTTCCCATGTCATAAAACTGCTAGTAAAGATGCCAGAGAGCCATACGATGAAGCAATGGAGCAGATCGATGATGAATTAGACTGGATCATCGATGAGGATATAGATCCTATTGAACTGGAGAACATGCGTAAACAGCTTGAGATTAAATACAACATCCCTGAGCTATTAGAAAATGTAAAATTCGCCCTAATGAATAGCGAAAAGATATGTGCAGGTTGGATGATCTTAGCAAAAAAGGAAAAAATAATTCTTAATAATTTTCGTATTAGACTTGCCCTAATGACTGGACAACTTACCCTCGATCAATTCAAAAATGAAGAACTAATTTATGAAAATGAAGCAGAGGCATTATACGCTCACTCGCAATTATAAAATCAGTAATAATCTTACAAATGGCTATGCGGAATAGCCAAAAGATTCATGCTTCAAACCATGAATCTTTCTTTTTTCCTTTCTTTTTTCAAGGCAAATTATTCTTAATTAATATCTGAAAAATCACAATCAATTATAATTTTCTTTAATAAACCTAAATCACCTTTTTCATGTATAAAACAACAAAGACCACTGAAAAAATTATATTCTTCAATTTGAGTTCTAAAAGTCAGTCCAAAAAAAGGAAAGTCAAACTTCCATGTTGGCTCATTTTCATAATATGCTATTTTCATAGCCTCTAAGCTTTGTGCAGTTGTTTTGAACATAAAGTATTGGTTTGGTTGCAAACCTGAAACCATATAACTATAAGGGGCAATACAATACTCAAACCATTTATCTTCTTTATAATTAATTGCGTAATTCATTAGTTTATGGATAAACCAACGTTGATCATCATTTAAACCAGAAAGGGTATCTTTCAATAATATGAGACCATTTCGCATATCAACAATTGATACATCATAAGGTTGAGTGAATCCATTAGATTTCATGTAATTACTAATATCTATATTAGGATCTTTAGATGGCAATACTTTTGGTTGGAAAAAACTTTGAGTATTATTGGTAAAATAGTATCTAAACTGATTTTCACAAAAATTATAAATAACATCGAATTTTTCAGGTGGCAACAGGCCAATGTCTTTTGCAATATCCCCTAAATTCTTTACTGATATTGAATAACCTTGTCTTTGAAAATTAATTTTTGGATCATTGGATATTATTAAAAAAGTTATATCCTTATAAATTTTATCCAATTCATGCTTTTCTAGCATTTCGAGCGTATCCACCATCTTGGATCTACTTCCATCTGCTGTAACCTGAACAGCCTTACCCATAATAGAATCACCAAGATCTATTGCAGGATGGTTATGCTTGACTATATTTAGATTCATTAAACCCAAACCATAAAGGTGATTCAGCAAAGTTGGTAAAATGGTCTCCATTACATGATTATCATCGAACAATCCTTGCTGACATTTAAATGTTATTGATGTGCTCAAATTTGCAAATGCAGTACTCAGATGATGACTTTGCTCTGTTCTAGTTAACATGGCATCCCCAAATCAGTTTTAATCTAAATAATTGTAAATATATCAAATTCCCTTTTGTTTAGGCCAAAAAAAGACTGGATCAACCAGTCTTTTTTGCTTTAATCATCATTCATCTTTAAGGTTTTTACTGATTTGAGAAAAGATAATTTCATAATACTTTTCTAAACTTTGTAAAATTTCAACGTCCTGATCTTTAATTTCCTTTTGCATCTTCTGTACTGAAACATCACGACAATTGATAAAGTCTTCCACATATTGATAGCGTTGAATCGCATCTTCCTCACATAACTCAAGCATCGATTCATCAACATACCTCGTAAGTGCCTTTTGTGTATCTAATGCTGCCTGATCAAGCTGCTGTAGATCCTCTATACTTGGGATGGAGAAATGGGAAATAAATATATCTGAAGATTTTAAGTGCGACTGCACACGTTGAGCGAACTCATTAGAATACAGCTGCTCCGCATCAATGAAATTATTTTCCTTAACAAAATCCTGAACCTCAGTGACAGTTTGAACTTCGTTTTGGTTTAATTTCAAATAATGATCAATATTTTTTAATATTTCTTCAGGTGGTAAATCTGCTTGCTGTTGCGTCTGGATCTTGTTGGTCTCATCCAATACAAAAGCAAGCTGTTCATTCTCGACTTTAACTTCAGCAAATAAGTTATCAATTTCATTATCTAAGTCATCATTGAATGAACTATCAGCTACGTCCACCTCATAGAATGGAGACGCAAAATCATTCACGCTACTTGCCTCAAGCATCAGCTGAATAGTTCTGAGTGCAGCATAGAATGACGAACCAACATTACTTTGGTTTTGGTTGAACATTGCCCCGATATTTTCTAAGTCAGATTGAATACCCCGATTCTCAGCTCCTATTGCCTCAATTTTGCCATAGTTCGGACAACTTTGAGCCAATGTACCAGTTTCAATGAAACTGGCTAATTTCGCAATCTGGTCTTCATATTCGATGTGGTCAAAATATGAAAGTTCCTTTTCTATCGATACGAAATCATTTAAGCGGATCTTATTTAGTTTTGGTGGTGTTACATACATGGTCTGCATTTGGATCGCAGACAATACGCCACTTTTACCGCCATCAATTTTTTTCGCAATAATCATTGTGAATTGCCCCTCTTGCTGAGTGGCCAATGACTTATAAGAAACTGTTGGACGTTTCTCAATACCTACATTTGTGGACTGTCGGTAATTCGTACCAAATAGTTCACTTGTCTCAACATTGTAGCCCTGAATCGTGGCCTGATTGGTATCACTTACAATCCCTTTAACACGGGTATAAGTTTGGCCTTGTTCACCAGAGTTAATACGACCGATAGTTTTTGTATTGGTATTGGCAATAATTGCCTCACCCTCTTTTTCATCTGCACGTAAAATGTCCGAAACGTCTTGTGCGGAAAAGGTCATACTGAAAGATAAGCCACGAGCTTGAGCAGGAATTACCGAAAGACCTGCCACAATTTGGTAGCCTACTTCATCCAGAACAACTTTATAGCAAGTCTTGGAGGCTGTGACTTTCGATTCAATAACATTTCGTACCACACCATCAATCTTGTTACCCAATGCCCCTGCCATCATTTGCTTCAATGATCCGACACAGAGTTTTCCAAGCATTTTGATCGTATCTGGAGCATTTTGTAGAGCAGGTAAAACAATCAGCAAACAACGTCTGTTCAATACCACATCGAACATATCAATTTCTGAGGCTTTATCACCATAGATATGACCAAAGTTAAATGACAGATCACTGATTGCACGGGTAAAACTCATAATTACATAGCCGTGCTGTTCATTGGTTTTTGCATCCTGTTTGTACATTCTGCTTTCATCAAAACCTGCCAAAGAGCCAAGATAGGCACGTAATGGACTTACAGCTGTGATGTATTTTTCACCAAAGATTTTATAATATTTTTCAAAATCCTCTCCGTAGGCCACACGGATAATTAAGTTGAGTTCCTGATATTCAACGTAAGTTTTTGGCTGAAGTAGTAATAGGCCACGATCTCGAAGAAATGTCAGAATATTGGTTAATGCGGTCAGGTACATAATTGTACGGCCTTTCCACATATCACC
This sequence comes from Acinetobacter sp. 16, assembly GCF_033439925.1. Lineage (NCBI taxonomy): Bacteria > Pseudomonadati > Pseudomonadota > Gammaproteobacteria > Moraxellales > Moraxellaceae > Acinetobacter > Acinetobacter sp. 16. The sequence goes on along the minus strand of NZ_CP137747.1, from coordinate 124,113 downwards.
ACCTGAACCACCAGAGTCATCCAATAGGTACACCAACTGTTCACTTAGCATGGCTGCACTGGTGTATGACATCAGGTTAAATGTGTTACTGAGCTTATCTTCTTGCTTCTCAAGCAAGTCTCGCCCTGCGGTAATAAAGTTAGTCACCAACATATCGTCTTGACGCATAAAACGAGCAGTCAAATACATTAATTCAGCGACTAGATCCGTTGTACCCTTTGCATCAGAAATGATAAATCCACTATTTTGCAGCAATGGATTGGTCAGGATCATTTTAATCGTTTCAGTCTTACCTGCACCCGTTGTACCAATGAGCAGGTCATGGGTTCTTTCATCACTGTCTGTTTTCCAAACCTGTTGTCCTGTGATGCGGTCAACACCATAGTAATATGTACCATCTCCCCATGCTTTCTCAGGATTTTTCCACAAGGAAACCTTTCTGGCCAGAGCATCAAAAGATCCGTCAGGGATCTTGGCATGTTTAGGCACTCGATATGGCATATTGTGAAACCGTTTTTTAGGTACTAAGTACAAACGGATCATTAATAAGGCGATTGGCGTTAAAAGAATTAAGAAAAAGGGAAAGAAAATTGTTAATACGGCAAGCGAAGAAATAACTATGGCAAATAACTGAGACCCATCAGATTTCAGCAATGCTTGGTGCATTTTCTGAAATATATCACGGGTATCTACACGTAAATCTTTCGGTTCAAATTGATTTGTAGTTCCATCGTGTCTAGGCGCAACCATCTTTCAACTTTTCCTTTTTCTTATAAAAAAAGAGAACTTCCTAAATTGAATGGAAGTTCTCTGTGAGTACCAACTTAAGCCACACTACGACTATTGATATAGTTATAGGTATTTACAATATCATCAGCCAATTCGTTATAAACCGATTCTACTGCTGCTTGCTGCTGATCAATGCTCATTGAACTACTGGCGAGTTCTAAAGCACGTTCTTCCTTTTTGACCTGAATAATTGATTTAACACCTCTAGGGTGAATCATGGCCAACATATTGATGACTGTATCCAAGTCATAGCGTTTACGAAGTATGCTGCGTACCGCTTGGTCATCTGGATCTGTGGTTAATAACCACAGGCGTTTTGAACCAACCATTGAAGTGAGGAACTGAACAAATTCATTGCCCTGCTTATTGATCACTTTGGATAAATAAGTCATACCTGTTGGACGTAGGCCTACTGCCGTTGTCAAACGACTGACTTGAGCAGGTGTAAGGGATAAGGCCTGAACAATTTCTTTTCGTTCTTCAGGTGAACCCGATGAACAAACAACAAATCTACGAGCAGCTTTCACCAGTAATCCAAAGTCACTGATGTATTGTGAGCTTAAGTAATAGGCAATACCCCATTTACGGGCTTCACGGCTATCTCGTTCTAATTCAGCAAGCATGGTCTGGTCTGACTTAATGTTGTGCATTTCATCAAATACCATATATTTACGGTCAACTTTCAACTCGGCAACCAGTCTTGAATAGTATTCGAGATAGGTATCAGGGATCTCACCACGTTGTAAGTCTTCTTCTGAATAGGCGATACGTTTTTTATAGAACATGCGAATGATCTGGAAGAATAACGAGTTATTCTTTGGATTGTTTTTCACAATCACATCTTGTAGATCCACTGAAGCAATACGGGCATCAGAAATATCGAATTCGGTATAGTTATTGAAGTTTGGATAATCAATTGCCACTTGAGACATGGCACGGGCAATCGCATCCAAGATGTAATCACCATTGCTTAATTTATAGTTGCCATAAATACGTTTAACCGTATCAAACTTAGTCACTGCAATACAGTCAGCGAGAATAGGCATAGCATAGCGGTGAGCCAAGTTTCTAGCACGATAAAGCTTGTTTTTGCGCTGTTGACTAGCCGTATCACGCTCTAAAATCGATTCTGCACGTTGATGACACAGTAAAGCCAGATCATGCAATCTTAATTGCTTACTCACATCAATGTTGATCCGAAGTTCTCTCAATAGAAAATCAAGTTCAGTACTCTGGCCAATTTGATATAGTTTAGGTTGAGCTTGGTCATTATCTGTGGCAAAGAAATCAAATGTTTCTTTCAGGATCAATGAAATTACGTTTGATACTTCCGCTTCTGGTCTATCGAGTTCCGATGGGGTAACAAGTGTCACTAGAAAGGATTTCATTTCTGCGAATTCATTTGACAATGGATGTTGTAAACCAACAGCCGTTTCTAGCGGATTAATAGCATCCCGTTTAGTACGTGAGATCCTGCGATACACACACAGATTTTTTCGAGAAGTATCCAAAGCATTTTGAATACCAAAGACTAGGCCTGATGAGGTCATCCCAACGTCTGTAATAAAAATATACGGAATACGATCTAGGCCTGCTGCAAGAACAGATTCAAATAATTCATTGTTCATCTGCATCGACTTACCCGAACCCATTGAACCAATGATGATCGTGTAGTTATAGGCAAGTTCATCGGAGAAGTGCTCTAACTTCACCATCTTTCCGCAAGGTGTTCTTTGAACCATTGTGCCTTTTTTGAATGGTGATGCAGGACGATCCAATGGAAGTAGGTGTAATGCGTCTGGTAACGGAGCAGCTGCTAGGGGTGCATGATGATTAAAGCCTAAAGGGAAATGAGTAAGATAGGCTTGAACCACATCCCCAGTACGCTCCAGTGGAGCTGCATGACCCCAGTTCTGTAATGCACGCCATAACTTAGATTTGCGAATTTGTAATCGCTCCAACCCTTTTTCAGTCTTTTCATCCCAAGTCATCGCAGAGACCTGTAAACCGACCACTGTACCGCCAAAGTCCGCATAACGCTGTAGGGCATCACCTGCTGACTTTAATTGAGCATTATCTGCACCTTGCCATGCCACAACCGATGCTAAAGCACGTTTAAGGCCAATACTGGCCATACCATCGCCTGAAAGCATGAATGAAACGGCATAAGGAATTGCCCGTACTGATCCATCACTTAATTCAGTTGTCTGCTGATTCATTCGGTCGAAGAAATCAGCAAAAGTTGGCATAATTGATGACATGCCCGAAAAACTTGGGGATGGAGGTACGCTCAATGGAATAGGTGCATAGACCAGATCACCGACTTCTACAGATCCTTTTGGCGCAGTGATGTCACCTGCCTTGTCCTTACTATCCAGTGGTGTAATTGTCTGGATCATCAGCTGATCTGAAATCTTTGGATAAAGCACTTCAGAATAGTCATTAGGACTCGGACGAGATTTCCAACGCAAAGGGATAGGCATTCCAGAATTAGGAATGAATGGCTTATAGTTTGGATCAAAATAGCGAGGGTTCATCATGCGACCAATTGAAGTGATAGCACCACTAACATCCAGTTTTTCTACCACACCTTTAAAGTCAGAATGTTCAAGCTCGTTGATAATACCCTGAACAAAAGTATCATGGATTGCCTTTAGTGCAGGCAATCCGTGCAACAGATTTTGTGCATCTTTCATTGTGCCAATTTCATAACGCTTAGCTAAATCAGCAATACGTTTATGATCGTTTTTAATTTCGGCTGCATCTAGTAATCGAGGATGAGTGATAACGGCAATATAGCTTTGTTCATCATATAGATAAGGTTCATAAATGGCCTTATTTTCATCAATAAATGAGTTCAAGTTCAAACCAAGTGTACTTGCCGTTTTTTTTTGGATCTCGATAATACGATCAATACCTGCATTACCATCGAGATCACGTCTGAAAACCCACATCAACTTATGGCCAACCGTTTTGAATGGGTTTCGCAGGTAGCTATTCAATCGATCAATCTGGCCAAGAAAGATTTCGTTATAATCAATCGTGGATCTGATACCGTCATATCGCAGCAAGGTAACTAAAGCACCATTTTGAAGTACCAAATTGTAGTGACCGTCCACCGTTTCAATTTCACAGTAATCTTCTGCCGATGCCTTAAACATCTTAGCAAGCCACACCAGTACCAGTTCAACTGCTGAAATCGTAGCACTCGGCTTATAAGGTTTAGCAACAGGCGGTTTAGCTTTTGCTTTATTAGTTTTAACAGTACTTCTAGTATCTGTTTTTTGTTTAGCATTTCCCATAATTTAACCTTTTTAAGAGATTGATAACGGTTGAGAAGTAAAAGATCGATTATCAAAGCAAGAAAATATCTTGTTTAAAATAGTCTGGTGGTTCACATCCGAATTTGTATGAAATAGTTGATTAATGTCATTAAGTGCATCCTTTTGATATAAAGCAAAATACAACAATAAGAACGACATAATATTGTTAGATTTCTGTTTAAAATCGAGCACCTTATAATCTTGTTTGGTATCAATATACTGCTTTAGATAAAATGGTGAAGCTAATAAGTCCTGATCCAATAATTTGAAAAATTGCGATTTAAAAGAGTTTGCCTGATAACCTACATGGAAAAAAAGATCACCAGAATCATCAGCCAATTCTGAGGCATGGACAGCAATCTCAATATCCTCAATATTATCTAGACGTTTTGCAAAATCCCCTCTTACTTTTTGATTAAAAAGGAAAGAAAAAATACCTAGATCCACGCCAAGTAGATCATTCGCAATATGGTTTAATTCCTGCATGTGGTCTCTATCAAAAATAGAAAGAGAATTTCGAGTATGATTAATCATATTAAATTTAAAAGACCAACACTCGATTTGATGAATCAATTCAAAAGTCAGTTCTAGCTTGCCAAACATAGAAATTTCTTGGTCAGTACAAATGATTGGTAAAGTTGTATTCATCCCAAGTAAAGCAAGGCGTTTTACTGCTTTGGGCGATAGTTGCTGATCTGTTAGCTTGATGACATTTAACGTAGAAGCTTTAACATCATAGATCTGTCTTTGCTGTTCTTCAGTCAACGTCTCAAACGGTACAAGTAAAGGCAAATCAGTATTTACTAACGAGTCAATGATATAGTTTGAAAATGTCGATAAGAATAATGGCTCATATTGATTCGATAGCTCAAGACTCGACTCATAAAAACTTCCGAATTTTTGATATATGTTATTAAGTTCTGGATTAACTGAAACGTTTAATTGATTTAATTCGTTTAAAAAATCAAACTGTGAAGAATGATTTAAATTTCTAACCGACTTATATAAATAAGGTTGTAAATATTCATCGAACATAAGACCTCACTTACTCAAATTTGCAAGCAATTTTTGCTCATAAATCTGAGTCCATTTATTAGAATTAAACTCATCTAATGATAAGTAATACTGAATTTGATCCTGATTAAAAATATTTTCATTAAATAGTAAAACAAAAGGAAAAAGTGATCCTTGCTTAATCTGTCCACCCTTACCTTTTATTAGCTTAAGCGCATTAATCAGACGTTCTAATCCATCATTTGAGGCAAGCGACTGGCGAATGTAAGCAGCATTAATACGATCATCAATCAATGCCTCTTTAACATCCTTTTCAGCTTCAGGGAATTCGGTAAATATGCTATTTCGCACCTGTTCCAGATCGATATTCGGACGTGAAAATTGCATGGCTAGATTATCAATAAGCGAAGCAAAGAGACCACCAGACTTAAAGTAAACATTAATGGCTTTGTCAGGATGATGAGCCAATACGATCATAAATCTAACAATGTGATTCACCTGAACCTGATCAAGATCATGACAAATACCTAGTGAAGCTGCCTTATCAGAGAGACACCATGACAAATGATGGACTCTATGGCATAGGGTGCAGGCAGGTACTAAATTGGATTCATTGTTATTACTGTGATTTCCGTCAAGATGGTGAATTTCCAGAAACTTTAAATCGTGAAAATCACAGAAATAGCAACGATGATCATGCTTAGCAAAAAAGGGAACAGAAATATTTGAATCAACTACATGCAGGTATTTTTCTGCATCTGAGATTGTATCCATTTGCAAATCTTTCATTCTCATTTCCTTTTCTTAAGGTAATGGGATAATAGAAGTCTATTATCCCATTTACGTCAGTTAGACGTTGCCTGCTGCTGAGTTCGCACCAGAGAAGAAGAAGTATCCTGATCCTGCCAAGACCACACCTACAGCCAATTTACCAATTGCTTTAGGAGCTGTCGCATCACTACCAGGTTTTCCAATTTTGGTAAAATCAAGAATTGCTAAAACAAACAGTACGAATCCAACAAAGATCATTGCTAATTGACCAAATGACATAGCATCATTTAAGCCACCAGTTGCACGGTCTTTAATGTCACCGATTGATTCACCTGCCGCAGCTGCACCACGTTTAGAACCGCCCTCAAGTGCTGTTGTGTCAGCATAAGAAGCAGCTGCCATTCCACACATTGTTAAGAACACCCCTGCTTTTAAATAGGCGTTGCTAGTTGATTGCTGTAAGCTATTGATATTTAAAGACATTTTTCGCCTCACTTTTCCTTTTTAGATTTTTCATAGAAAAATCAAAGATTTAGATTTATCGCCTAAGTGGATCGACCAACTTAGACAGTTATAAAAAAGTTGTTAGGTAAGCCCGATGATTTTGAAAAAATCAAGCCCAAAAATTGTTGCTGCCAAAGCATGAACTTCTTCTATTTTGTATGCGAGCATTCCTCCTATGAGATAGACAAAGCCCTGAGCATTACTTGATTTGCCAATGCCATCACTATTGTCTCTCCAGATAAATAGACCTTTCATTAGTGCCAGTAGTCCAACTAGCTGACACACTCCGATTAGAACCAAAACTGTAAGATTCAGTTCCGCTGTATAAGAATTTCCAACATTTTGTGAATAGTCGTAATAAGTGACCGCAGCAGGTGTCGTATCACTCATAAAACTTCCCATCACATCGACTAATTGGAGATTTAAACCCAATTGCGCCATGATCACTGCAATGATCAACTTTACAAAAACACCCATCGCAGATGGACGGCGAATTTGTGTTAAATATCGACTTGCATTGACTGGATCTACTACACCAACGAAGTCGAAAACTGCTCTTACAAAGATAATGAATCCAAATAAAATACATGCGTAACGAACAACTGTTGTCGTAGCAACGATTAACGTTCCTGAGTTCTGTAATACCTCAACAAATTCCATGCTCCGACTCCTTGATCACTATTTAGTGAACGAAACTTCACCAGATTGTTCGTTTACATCAAGAACTCGGTAGCCTGTTGGTAAGCGATCACCTACAGCATAAGAACTTGTATTTCGGCCATCAGTGAGCCATACACGATTACCCACAGTCGCAATCACTTCTTGATTGGCAGGTATTGCTTTACCTACTGCAACACCTTTTTTAGTTTCACGTAGCGTTACAACGTTCGCACCTTGATTCGCACGGGTATTTTTGATTAACAATTGAAGTTGACCAATGGTGATATGCTGACGTTGAACCACATCACGCATACTGTTTAACTGTGCACGTAATTGAGTGTTTTCAGTTTGAGCCTGAATCAGTTCTTGATTTGTCATAGCAGCCTGTTGTTGCATCTGTCCTTGTGGGCTGTTCGGATTAACAGGTGCAGGAGTATTCGGAACATACACTGGAGGTAAATTGTTCGCTGCATTGAACTGGCTAATTAACTGTTGACCCTCGTAGCTATATGCAGGTACGTCTTGTCCATTGCTAGTCTTGATTGTCACATCACCAGAAACAGGTTGAGTCTGTTTTGGCATAGTTACAGGAACTTCCATCATTTGAGTTTCCTGATACGGCGCAGGCATATTCTGGAAACCTCCTGCTGCTGCCATATTTGGATCAGCCATCGGCGCACCATTCGGCACTGACGGTGCTACTTGAGGAGCTGCTGCTGTCTCTACTGGAACTTCCTGAGCAACTTGCTTATTACCACCTTTCTTACCCATGAATAAGAAAACAACAAGTAATAATCCGACCACCACAGCACCAATAATGATGTATTTCTCTTTATTGGATTTACCAGTTTCAGGCGCATGTGTAGATGATTCATAAGAATAATCATCAATATCGTGGTCTAAATCTTGATTCTGACTCATATCAAAAACTCCAAATGCTTTTATTCTGTAATGTCTTTATTAATGAAGATGTAGAACACAGTGCCTACTGGCGTTCTAAATGTAGTCGGCTTATTGCCGTAGATACTGTCGATCTTAGATCCGAAATCTTCACCAAGTTGACCAACCACGTTACCCATGATGCGCTTGTTACTTGGTTCTTCCTGATTCACTATCACAGCACCATTGGTGTATGTGGTATTACCCAGATAGTCACGGTATGCGTTGCCATAGCCCTTTGCAGCACTACTCGCAATCATGGCCGTTGAGTTCTTGAGAATGTGACGATCTATATAGGTCGCCATACCGAAAGAGCCTTGTAGCGTTTGTGCAGTAGCATCAATAGAAAATTCAGGTTTAACACCATCAGATAAGACACGACTTAAAGTAAACTGAATGTTGTCTTGAGTTTTTCTGACATTTCCAATTACCTTACGGCCTTTAAGTTTCCCCGTCATAATTTCGGAAAACACTTGATCACCGTCATCGGTATTCACATCATTTAATAATCGTGCAGTAACTCTTGTACCTGCGGGAATGAGGATTTTCTTTCCGTTACCTGTATTAGTACCGTTTGCGGAATTTGCCCCACCATAATTAAGGTTAGATCCGTTACCTTGATTTCCGTTACCTGTAATTTGTCCATTACCTGTATTCGTACCATCTACGGAATTAGGGTTTTCAACTGCATAAGTTGATACGGCGTAACCCGTGCGTTTATTACCGCCGTTTTTCTGATCTTCACCAGAAAGTCGCTTGATCTGCTTTTCAACAAATCCATACAGAGTTGTTTCTGATTTTTCATTCTCAGAAATCTGTCTTTGTGATTCTTGGTCATACCAAGATGCAAATTCATTATTGTTCTGCACGTATTGCTGAGCAGCAGGACTTGCATAATCAGGAGCTAATTGGACATATTGCGGTTGCTGCGAATATTGCGCCTGTTGAACCTGACCTTGTGCAGCCTGACCATTGGCAGGTACTTGCTGCCCTTGCGCCGTGTTACCGCTATATGACAGGTTTTGAGTTGAATTAAATAACGTACCGTTTACCTGCCCTGACGTAACGCCATTCGCTGCGTTATTGGTAGCAGGCAATACTGCCTGACCTTGACCGTTGGATTGACGAATCACCAAGTTACGAGGAGTGAAACTCTCCCCACGTTGTTGCGCTTGCTGAGCCAGAATCGCCTCTTGTTGACGAATATATTGGTACTGTTCTGGCGTAACTTCTTCTGCCTGCCCTACGTTTGTTTCAGGTGCATCGAATTTAGTCTTAGAAGGGCTTTGTTGCACAAATAGACGAAAGGTAGAGTTGTTCTAATCTTCAGATATTTATGCAACAGCCACCGTTTTAGCTGTACCAAGTTGAGTAAATTTATTCAAAATATCGACTCTTATTTGCAAGTCAACCACCTGACGATTAAAGCATCGACTAGATACACCTTGTCCAAGTCGTTTCAAGGCAAACATTTTAGCCTCTATTCGGGATCGTCGATGATAACCAATATCTCGTTTCCACTGCTTTTGACCCTTGTCCCAACAGCCTTGTACTGCATGATTCCTTGCTTTACCAATTTCATTTTCCGCCCATAAAGCAGCATTGGAACGAGGAGGGATAATTACATTTGCTTGCCGTTTCAAAATCGCATCATAACAATTCACTGTGTCATAAGCACCATCAGCCGTGACAGATGCAATGGGTTCATCAATTTGATCTAAAAGAGGTTGGAGCATTTCAGCATCACCATATTGGCAGGTCGTGACTTCAACCGCTTGTATTTCTCCACTGTTTGCATCTGTCGCAAGATGTAATTTCAGCCATTGTCGATGTTGGTTTACGCCATGTTTTTTACGCACCCATTCCCCATCACCTGTAACTTTGATCCCTGTGCTATCAACTAAAATATGCAAGTCTTCCTGTGGATTTTTTGCTGATTTATGTAGAAGTGGCTGGAGCTTATCTGCTCGCCGACTCAATGTTGAGAAGTCTGGAACATTCCAGTCGAGGTGAGCCATTTGCAAAAGGCTTTGAATGAAACCTTGTGTTTGGCGTAAAGCCAGTTGGAACAGGTTTCGTATCGTCAGGGCAAATTGAATTGCTATATCAGTGTAGGTAGGTTGCCGTCCTTTTTTTCCAGTAGGTGTTGCAGACCATTGCATTTGGGGATCAAACCAAATGGTGAAAGCACCCCGTTGACGTAAAGCCTGATTGTACTCAGACCAGTTCGTTGTTTTGTATCGGCTTTTTGATTCTGTATTCATCTAACATGTATGGGGATGAAATTTATTTATGCAACAAAGCCTCTTAGAAGCATCAATCTGGTCTGGTGTTTTTGATCCTGCAAAGAACAGTTTAAAAATACCAATCAGCAAAATAATTGCGATAAACGTACCGATAATGACCATGAAACGAAAAATTCCATTCTCGTTCCAGTTCTTCATAAACTTTTCACCAAACTTCATATTGATGCGCTCATCTGCATCATTAGGGCGAATGGCATTTGGGTTATAAGTATCGTTGATACCATCTGAATTAACGTGCGTATTCTGATTTTGTTCAGTCTGAACTAGATCAACGCCGTTATTTTGTTCAGTTTGTCCTACATCAATATTTTGATCGTTAGGTACTGACTGAGAGTTTTGATTATCTTGAGTCATAGAGCACCTTAGTTATTCAAAAATATAGTTGCAGTGCCATTGTTTCGGCTAACTGTAATTTGATTAATCGGATCAGGATAAATGAAGATTCCCATTCCAGATGTCGAACGTGCTGTTGTTTTATAGCTTGGGTATAAAACTGTATCTCTGGTACGCACGATGTACTGACCGTTGTAGTTCCATGCCTCCAGTGACGGATCTGTAGTCCGTACACGTTCTGCTTCTGGTGGCGGTGTACCATCCAAGAACATTAATGTCTGACTATCAATGTTTGCCATCACTCCACCCGAAAGCGAGTTTAGATTAGCTCTGAGTGCCGAATTTACCGCTGTCGGACTACGGCCTGATAATCGTGCGTCAATACGCATATCAACTTCATTCTGTCCTGTTGAAAGAATAAAAATGACTGGTGTAGATAAACCTTTTAACGTCACCGTTACATTGCCATACGCCGTTGCTGTGAGAGGTTCAATTGAGAGGATGTTTGTACCTTTATAATTACCCGATTCATCCTGTTTAGGCTTATCTGGTGGATTATCTGAAAATAGATCATGGTTAAAAGATACATGATCTATTTCCCACGGATTTCCTGACAAATCACTAAATACAATGCTTGAAAGCATACCTTTAGACAGTCTTACTACAGGTGGCTGCGTAGCAGGACTAAGATCTACTGGCAATGAGCGCACGATTGGTCTCGCCGTGTATGAATACGGCGTAGACGCATCACGTTCTTGCTGCAAGAACAGATCTTTCAAGTTCTTTACTTGTTGTGGACTCAACGCCATACCAAGAGCTTCAGCAACAATTTCCTCTTTAGAACGATTCACATTCATTGGAGGTGGGAAAGACGAACCAAACGATTGAGCACTTCCTAAATCGATGGTTGTTGGTGGAGCTTGTCCAACGTAGTCATTACGAGCTTGTTGCTGCTGCGGTTGACCTTGCTGTTGGGGTGGCTGCGTCTGAGTCTGAGCAGGAGCAGCCAAGTTCTGCCCCTGTTGTTGCCCTTGAGCATTTTGTTGATTGGCCACAGGATCAGCTGCGTATGCAGTTGATCCGATCATCAGACCGATACAAATTGCCAGAGTTTTAAACTTAAGTTGTTGCATCATTGCCACCACCTATTTAGTTCTAAGAATAATGCTGCTCACGCCAATACCTTTCGGGTTGAATACATCACGTTGAGTGACTTCAACACGAATCTCAGCGACATACGTTCTAGAGTCAGCAGGTGAGTTTTTGCCGTTAAAATAGTCCATACGAATAGGAACTTGAACGATCCAAAAGCGGTTTCCGAAATTGTCGATACCTTTGTCATTGGTAACTTCTGGTGTTTGTAACGCAGATGTCTGTAAGACGAGATAGTTCTGTTTGATTTGATCAATCAAACCAGACTGTCTTAATGTGGTGATAAAGCTTGAGCGACCTTTATCCGTGAAGTAACGGCGTAATACGTCAGTCGTTGAAATATCCGCATTTTTATAATCGATGGAGTAAGCATTAAGAACAGCTTCTTTAGCAAACTCTGCAATATTGGTATTGGTAAATGCAGGGTTATCGTTTGGATTGATCTTACAGATGACACTGTTGTCAATTGTCTGGAATGCTTCCGCTTTAGGCATTTTAGAAAGCATTACAATTAGCAGAACTAAAGCTACTACCAATGCAGGAATTACAACAAAGCACGCAGCCAACCAGAGCCTTTGCTTAGATACACGTTCAGAAATTTCCTTGATCGTTGCATCACGTTCAGCAAGACGGCTGTCTATGGTTTTTGGAGCTTTAGGACTTGAATGTTTTGGTTGATTTGGATCAGTCATAATCAAAGCCCTATTGGGTAAATGTTTTTGTCAGTGGGTTGTATATGCAGGGAACTGATGAACCATCATCAAAAATGAATCTTACGAAATCAGGATTGATGAAGATAAAAATCACAAGTCCAACAATGACAAGCACTAAAAGCACAATGACTACGAGAAAAACATTCAATAGAACATCAAGAATTGACGAATAGAAAACTAATGTTGCGAAGTCAACATTATTAGGATTATGGGGATTACCCCACGTACTATATCGGTCAAATGTCGGTTGCGACATTTCCGAGTCTTTTTCTTCTAACTCATTCATCTTTATCATCTCGTCATCAAGACTGAGGCTTGTTTATTACTGCACTTCAAGTGACAGTATCTAGTGAGTACATTGTCTTAGTATTTTTAAAAATTAGCAATATCTTTTTTTTAAAGTTAATAGATTTTTTTAAATTATTCAATTGACAAAATTAGCAATTCTATTCACGGCGTAATAATCCGCTAACTGGATTATTACCACTTACGGAATTGGACTGCTCTGGAGAGAGCAACATAATACGCCGTGCGTATAATTTGAGTCGAGGTCATTCAGCCTGCTCATAAAGATACTTCAACGCAGACAAATAGATATATTCATCATAAAAACTACTGTGATAATTCAATGTGGAGACAAATGAATCCTCCCCCTGCTCGTATTGCATGGTTGCGAAGTGCTGCCCTCTGATTGCATACATACCAGTTCTAGGACAGTACATAGTTTCTGTTTGATCTATAGCATCTTTAATAAATGCAGGAGCATTTTCCACAACTGCTTTTGCTTCTTTGGGTGTTAATTCATTCATTTGATTGCTCATTTAAAATTTCATTTAAGAAAGCGTTTCATTCCGTAGACGGTAAATATTCCGCTAACTGTATCCATCCCACTTACGGAATTAGGCCAGTGACCTACCTCACCAATACCGATATATTCCACTATCGGTATTGAACCGTGCGCCGTGTTTAACCAGATAGTATCTATTGTTCATCACGATCAAGCTCAAAATTAGGAATTACAGTACGAATAATGCTAATCGCATAAGCCATTACATCATCTTCATTGTTGAAAAATTTTGGATTGATATACGGCGATATGTGTGGATTTGAAATACCATCAATTTGTTCAAAGTCTACATCACCCCAATTATTCTCAACAAACCAACGTCCATCCTCACATTCTGCAACAAGAATTTCTTTTAATTCTCTGCCAATATGTTCATGGTTAATTGTATTGAAAAGTTCATGTGTATTAGTTTTCATAAAATTTACTTTGCCTTATTAGCAAATGACAATTGCCGAAACACCAACGGCGTAAACATTTATTCCGTTATCGGTCTTAAATCCATTACCTGAATTAATTCCATGATCGGTATAACTAACAGCTAACGGTATCAACTGATTTCAATGCGCCGTGACTGGCTGCGTCACTCATAATTTCCGAAGACGGTAAAAATCTATCATCGGAATGATTGATACGTGCATCATTCACTACTTATTTTTTTTAATCTTCTTATATAGAGATTATTAATCACCAATCCCCCCGTAAAGAAAGATAAGATGAGTCCGAGCAGAATCAATAAATAGTTTATATCTATATTTAATGACATAAGAATCACTAAAATAACAAATACAACTAAACCACCGATAAAAAATTGTTTATGGATTTTGGCTGCAAAATCTAGAATATTATTCATTTTGATTCTCCATGTTTAGCCCGTGCATTACGACCACACACGTAACCCTCCTCATAAATCGCTTTCAAATTACCATCGTAATGAATAGCATTTGATTCAAGGCCGTTATTCCCTGCTCTATAGCCCATGTCATAAGAACTTGATTCTTTACGGCAATCGCAACAAATATCATCTGATTCATCACACATGATGCAACCAAATGAGATTTCACCAGAAAGATTATTTCTATTAATCATAAGCTGATCCTTGAACATAAAACTTTCATTAATGAAAGTTAATTTGCGCCGTGCATCAGCTCAATTACTTCTTGCAGCCTAGCCAAATAAAGTTTAGTCACTGCCTTACCGTGCGGATCATCACCAAGATCAGAATCTTGCAAATCAGTTAGATAATTAGAGACTGCCACACGGAGTGCAACTGTTTGAGCATTTGTCAATTGAACACCATTAATACTTACTAATGGTTCGGGTTCTAAATTCACCTGAATTCCTACCTAGATAATTTACTGATTAAGAGTAATCTATCATATTTTTAAAAAATACATATATTCATTTTTTAAAAATCATAAAAGACCATCTAAGTAGTCTTCAGACACAACTTGATTAATTAACTCTTGATCCGACATAGGCGTTTTGCTTTGCTCCAATACCGCCTCACGTACTCGAACCATTTCAATACTTGAACGAGATGGCCTGTAATAAGGCAACTCCCCCCATGCTCGTCCTGCCCTACCATAATGTCTTGAAGCAGTCTCTATACTTGCATGTCCAAACCATGCAGCAATTTCATCAAGCTTCCACTTGGCTTTCTTTCGATTAGCTACGGCTTGATGGCGTGTGCTGTAAATAGTTGCGTTCGCTTTATTTGCCTCTATTTCCTCAACCAAGCCTTGCTTTTTATTTTTATAGAACTCATTACATATACGATAAAGCTTGCTTTGGAGTGAATCCATATAGGCTTGGCATAACGCATATTGGATTGCGCCGTGCTTATCCACATAACTTTCAATCACTGCTGTATTTAATGCCTTGAACAAGACGGCGTTATTTCCGTTCTCGGAATCCAAACCGTCTACTGTATTTCCACCAGATACGGTATTCACTGAATCATCGTGCGCCGTGTCTAGTTGCTTAAGTTCTGGACTGATTATTTCATTTTGACTGATAGTTTTGGATTGACTGATAGTTTTGGATTGACTGATAGTTTTGGATTGACTGATAGTTTTGGATTGACTGATAGTTTCAGATCGGCTGAAAGTTTTATCGCTTTGTTGGGAATCAACTTGCCCATTACTTCCGTCTACTGGATTTTTACCGTTGTCTGGATTTATTCCGTTGTCGGTATCTCCTAGACCGTCCTCGCCGTGCAATTTTCTTCCGCTTTCGGTATTGCTTCCGTCTACTGGATTAATTCCGTTAATGGTATCTGTACCGTTGGCGGTCACTCCTTGCAGCTCAGAACGCCGTGCGCTATTTATGGCTGCGTCACCTATTGTTCTATTTTGTGCGCCGTGATTGGCTACGTCACCTGCAATTCCGTCACCAGTATTAATTCCGTTGATGGTCTCTCCGTTATCGGAAGACCTATTCAAAATATCGCCGTGCGAACCTAGACCATGTATTCCGTCTTTGGTTTTAATTCCGTTAATGGGATCTCCGTTGATGGAATCACCACTCAAATTATCGCCGTGTGCCTCTGACCCATTTATACCGTTAGTGGTCTTTGTTCCGTTAATGGGAACTCCGTTATTGGGATCTTCGTTAATGGTGGTTCGTTGGCTATTCACACCATAATATTCATATAAAAACTCATCAGGTTCTCTACTAGATATATAGAGTTTGTATTGCTCACCTGTATCTGCACTTAGTTGGCTAAGTATCTTTCGAGCTTTGTTTTCTAGTTCTTTGTCCAGTAGCTTCTTAAACCCTAGAATTATTCTTAACTGGCTTTTTAATTTTTCACGATCATCTTCAAGCAGATCCAGTATCCGTATTTCACCATTCGCCCTACCATTTGAATGCTTGCCATTATCGACAACTAAACATAAGCACTTCTTTTCTACATCACATGCCAATCTTAAACTTAGCCACTCTACAGGTCTCAAGCCTAGTAACATATTAGCTTCAAGAAAGCACTTAAGCATCACACCCAATTTAGATCCTATAACCTCGTTTTGCGTCTTCCCAACATGCTCATAGAGGTCTCTAGGAAAATATTTCAGTTTGCTGCTACTGGATCTTTTCGGTTGCTTTTGATCTGTATTAATACGTTCTACATTTTTCAAACTTTCAAAAAAACGTGCTGCTTTGGGCAAAGATAAGATTTTATTTCCTGTTCTACCCTGATCCAACAGGATTACGCTCAATCTGTAAATGACAGCAGCTCGATACTGCCTAAAGGTTGAGTCTCTATACTCATTATTAGAATATTCAGCTATGAGGTTATTAACCACATTATTCATGGCTGCTTCTGGATTATTGACAATATTATCTTTTTCGCCGTATTTGATTAATAATTTATTCCAAACGTTAGTATATCTTAAAGCAGTTCTATTTGAATAATTTTGCGCTCGTTCAACGAGTCCTTTAATACTTTTTGGATACGCTTGTGCTTTAATATCATATTCTGAGTTTACGGTCATATTTTGTTCTACCTTAAGCCAACCAGTGATCTTAATGTTCAAAAAATTGAGCTTCTCATGCGCCCAATCATCAATCGTTTCAAAATAGTTATAGGCTCAAAAGACAGTCA
Source organism: Acinetobacter sp. 16 (assembly GCF_033439925.1). NCBI lineage: Bacteria > Pseudomonadati > Pseudomonadota > Gammaproteobacteria > Moraxellales > Moraxellaceae > Acinetobacter > Acinetobacter sp. 16. The sequence goes on along the minus strand of NZ_CP137747.1, from coordinate 107,161 downwards.
ATTTATCAACTGCTCGCTCGTTACCCAATTTTTAATCTACGATTGCTTGCACAATCATACCTAAGATTACTTAAAAAAAGTATTCTTTGTTCTCGAATCATCTGGTATCACGGTTACGCAAAAAAAATTATTTTCTTTTTTATTATTTGCATTGGTTTAAAAATTAAAATTCAACTTGAATAACTTATAAATTTTTATATTATTACTTTAATAAATTTATTTTTTAAAATATCAGAATAACTGATTATAAAATTGAGACTTAAGAGATCAGAGGTGGTCCCACATGTTTGAACAACTAAAAGCTTATTTATAAGTGATACTCTGCTCTAGTTAAGCTACCTTATTTTGTTGTGGTAGCTGGTCATAGTAAAACTCATCTGGAGTCATTTTGTCCAGACTCGAATGAGGTCGTTTCAAATTATAAAATTCAAAATATGCGTTTAATTGCTTCTTCGCATCCAAAACATTGCTGTAGGCTTTGAGATACACCTCTTCATATTTAACGCTCCGCCATAATCGTTCAACCATCACATTATCAACCCATCGACCTTTACCATCCATACTGATTTGAATGCCATTTGATTTCAATACATCAATAAATGCATCACTGGTAAACTGACTGCCTTGGTCTGTATTAAATATTTCAGGTCGACCATATTTTTCAATAGCTTCATTTAATGTTTCTATGCAAAATGTAACCTCCATACTAATCGATACTCTATGCGCAAGTACCTTGCGGCTATGCCAATCAATCACAGCACATAAATAAACAAAGCCTTTTGCCATAGGGATATACGTTATATCCGTAGACCACACTTGATTACTGCGCTGAATAGCCAATCCTTTGAGCAGATATGGATATTTGCGGTGAGCTTGATTAGCCTGGCTTAAATTTGGTTTGCAATATAACGCATTAATGCCCATTTTCTTCATTAAAGTACGTGTATGACGTCGTCCTATATGATGTCCTTGACGATTCAACAAATCACGCATCATACGGCTACCTGCAAAAGGATATTGCATATGTAATTCATCCATACACCGCATCAGCTTCAGATCTGATGCACTCGCAGGTTTTGGGCGATAATAATAACAACCACGGGAGACTTTCAGCAGCTTAGCTTGCTTAGATACTGAAATCTGAAGTGAGTCGTCGATTAACTTTTGTGGTTGAAGCGGCCCAGTTTCTTCAACACACCTTCTAAAAAATCAATTTCTAATGCTTGCTCACCAATTTTTGCATGTAGTTTTTTTAGATCGATGGGTGGTTCTGTTGGAGCTTTTGATTGATCGAAAGCTTGCGAGGAAGCTGAAATTAATTGATTTTTCCAGTCGATAATTTGGTTTTGATGAACATCAAATTCAGCACTCAATTCAGCAAGTGTTTTTTCTGCTTTAATCGCAGCAAGTGCTACCTTAGCTTTAAAATCATTTGAATGATTTCTTCTTGGTCTACGTGCCATAAAATACTCCATATATTGATGTTTATAACATCATTTGGGGAGCAAAATATCACTTATAAGTGTTGTTCAAATTTCCTGATCCACCTCTATCAATCAATAATTATTAGAAATATTTATATTTGTATAATTGTTTCATTCTAATTTCTTATTAAAATTAAATTTAATTTGTCCTTGATTGCCCCTTATTGTTCTCAAAATTCAGTAACGAATAAAATTTTGGTTTCTATTGAACGTTAATTGCATTGTTCTGCTATACAAAAATTATAAATGGCAGAGATTTCGCAAGTATTACGCCTAAGATTTCAATGTTGCGTACCTAATTTCGAGTTTTTTGAAATAAATTGACATGGTTTTGAGGTCATAAAGTATCGAAGAAAACACCATGAGCATTTGATATGCCATACTTTTAGGTCAAAGATTTTTATTTTTTAATACTATATATTTTTTAAAATTTAGAATTTATACTTAGCTTACCAAGATGCTCGGTTGCACTTGGCTAACAATTATAGAATCAAAAATGGTGTACACATGAAAAAAGTACCAATGTCCATGTTGAAGCTCTTTTCAACATTCTCAGTAGTATTAGCATTAACAGGCTGTCAGAGTTACTACTATGTACCCTCACCAAAATTTGATGTTGAATCACCATTAGGTGTATTAAGTAAAGCTGCTCAGGATGCTGTAGCAGAACAACAGACTTACGCCCTGACTCAACGCCAATACTTAGATAACCTTGCCATCACTAATTCAAACATCAATAAAGATGTATTGGTTGTGGACTTTGTAGGGGATTCACAAACTCTACTTCAAAGTGTGGCTTACAGATTTGGTTATCGTTTCATTGAAGCAGGCAACATTCGCCAACTACCTATTGTCAATTTCCATAAGCGCAAAATGACAGGTGCAGATCTTGTAAAAGATACAGCACTCCAATTAGGTAACGCTGCAACTGTTGAATTTGATTCGCAGTCTAAAACCATCACATTAATCCATCGTTAAAAGGGGGATTCGTAATGGCTGACTTACCGAATTATCAGTTCTACTTAGAACAAACGCCAATTATTGTTTCTCAATCAGATTCAGCAAAACAAGCTGAAAATACAGCTCGTGTTGAAGCGATTCAAACGATTGTACGAGAAGCTGCAACCCGTAACGCTCTACGTGCTCGTCTTCAAGAAATTTCAAATGTTGTTAAAGCGAACGACCGCAAATTAGATACGGTTTATAACTTTCAACCTTTAATGATCAATACAATTGTTGTACCGCCTGTCATTGTTGAGGCACACAATATTAGTGATGTAGGCAATGCACGGACTTTCTCCGTCTTGGGTACACGTTACGAAATTAAAGAGAATGCCCGTTTTTCTCATTTACCACCAAACTGGAGAGACTATCTAAACTTTAATGTTGAGTCTTATCAGGTGGGAGTGGATTCATTACCTAACGAACTTAAACCGAAGAACCAACAGGAAAAGAAAGCATTTCAAAATGCTATGGATCGTGGAATAGAGGATGGTGTCAAAGAAGCTGATGCCATCTTTTCACATCAGCTTAACCGTTTAAATCAAACTTTTATCGGGATGCTGAAGTTCCATCAATTCCGAATGAACGGAAAAATAACGATGCCTGTAATTGCGAGAACAAACATTTCTCTCGCAGGTGGTGGAAATGCCCTGATGCTTAATCAGTCAAACTTCCAGATTACCGAGTTACCTCGATTCGTTAATGATCCATCGTATTGGAAAGCCAATACTCTTTCGATTGTTTCACGGTCAGAAGTTAAACAACCTGTCCAAACTTCTACAGTAAGTGAATCTGATACCCCTGTAGCTATCGAGACTCAATAGTATGGATAATAGTATGCCTACTGAACTGCCTGAACAGGAAGTAATTGATATTCCTGATAGCTATTATCAGTCAGGGAATGTAGCTACGATTCCTGAAAAAGTGCTCAAAAAGCATGGTTATGAAATGCTTCTGCATGACACCATCCGTGTTGATAATTTTGAACTTACATCTGAAACTGATGTACGAAAAATTTTAACCATTGCCGAGCACTTTAAAGCCAGTGATATTTTTGCCTTGTCTGGTCGCCCTATTCTTATTCGTAGATATGGCAGGCTCTATGCTCTGACATATACGAATATTAAAGGGATCGAATTAGATTGTTTCCTCACAACGATTAATGGTTCTGAGGCACTTTCTTCAATTAGACGAGGCATTGGCCTTAATTTCGCTTACTCATGCTCCTTGTTCGACCCTAACTCCTCTGAGGGTATAGGAGGATTTGTGGCAGAAGATAGTGAAAATGGTAATACCAACGTTATTGCTGTTGACCGCAATAAAGTTGTATTCCGCTGCAATATTTCTGCATGTATGGATCTTACGGGAAATACCTCATTCCAGATCGTAATGCGCTTGATCCCATCAAAGCCACCGAAATATTCAGATATTGGTGTTGAACTAGAATACCTACTGAAGTGTATCCCTCGTATTGGTATTGTTTACATGGCAGGTGAAACAGGTTCGGGAAAATCTACAACTCTTTCTTCATTCATCCGCTACATACTTGAAGAAGATACTCACATTCAAGGCAACATCATCACAATCGAAGAACCTATTGAGTTCCGTTATAACGAGATTCAAAGTAGACATTCGGTTATTTCTCAAAGCCAAGTACCAGAGCATTTTTCTTCTTTTGCCCTCGCTGTAAGAGAAGCTATGAGACGTAAGCCTGCATTATTGTTGGTAGGTGAATTACGGGATCAAGAGTCATTTTCTGCTGCAATTGAACTGTCACAAACAGGCCACCCCGTACTTTCTACTGTTCACAGTAATGATGTGGCAAATATCTTACCTCGTATTTTGGCTCTTGTTCCAAAAGAGCAGCAAAACCGAAAACTCACAGAAACAATCGCTACAGCTCATGCCTTAATTGCTCAACGTCTGGTTGAAACTATTGATGGTAAACAAATGGCTGTAAGAGAAACATTGTTTATGACCAAAGATTTCAGAAGCAAGTTACTTGACATAGCAATTAGTGATGATGGTTTTTCGGGTGTGGTTAAAGAAATACGCTCAGTTATGAATCAGCCAACTGGTACGGCATTTTCATCACCTAATTTTGAAGTACAGGCTCATAAACTACTTGCTGAAAATAGAATTACGCAGGCAGGTTTTGATGCACTACTTGCATAGCATAGGAGAGTTTAATGGAAGAAAAAAATAACAGTTATATGGATTGGGGTAAGACAAGGCTCATTCCTCAACTTTATAAAATCAACGTTTTAGTACTGTTTTTCATTGTTCTTGGTGCAATGTTCTTCAATAAAGTTAGCTTTATTTTATATGGAGCGATCATTGCACTACCTATTTGCTATTGCATCGAGAATATTTGGAAGATCCCCTATTCATTCGTATTTCAATACATTCGGTGTTTCCTATTTGGGAAAGTTAAGACACCAAAAAGAAGATAAGATTTTAAGACATTGGAGAATTATATGAGTAAATCATTAGTTGTTGGCGTGGACGATGGCCATGATGGAATTAAGATCTACAATGGCGAGTTAGCTATTCAATTCAGAATGCCCTCCCGTGTGGCCATTGGTGCAACAATCATGGGCGATCCCGATGATGTCAATAGAAAGATTATCAGCGTAAATGGCAATAAATACACTGTTGATGAGTTTTGTTCAGAGCACATTGACACACGTACCGAAGATTATCCAGTCAGCGAAGCCAATATCGCACTTGTATATCAAGCTTTAGATAAAGCATTCGGTAAAGATTATCGTGATTTTAAAATTGCTACTGGCCTACCTCTAAACCGATTCTATGGAGGTCAGGATGGTACAAAAAATGTTGACTTAATCAAAAATAAAACAAACAACCTAATGATTAATCTACGTGATAAATCAGTCTTTAACTTATATGAAGCTTCTAACAATTTAGATCCAATTTCCATTTCTAAGCACATTGTCTTATCTGAAGCGCAATGCGCCTACTTTGACGCACTAATGACAGATAAGGGGAAAAAAACTGATTTGTATGATGACTTATTTGAGGGAGGATGTGCCGTAATTGATATTGGTGGACGAACCACTGATATTGCCGTAATTAATCCTCAAGGTGGAACTATGCAAACTTCACGTTGTGGAACACTTGATGTTGGCATCATTACTCTTAAATCAATACTCAATCAAAACATTAAAGCTAAATTGAAGATGTCATCAGACATATCAGACTGGCGATTAAACAAAGCTTTAGACAGTGGTACGTTATCGATTGGCAAAGAGAGTCACGATGTATCAGACTTAATCTCTCAAGCTAAAGACAAAGTTATCGAGCAGATCATCAATAAAGTTAAAGTGCATGTAAGAGACGGAAAGGATCTAGGTGCAGTTCTGCTTGTTGGTGGCGGTTCTATCACGCTAGGTGAACAACTTACCAATAAACTTGAATACAACAACATACAGATCGTAAAAGACCCTGAATTCGCTAACGCTAGAGGCATGTATAAATGTGCTGCGTTTATGGCAAGAATCTAACTTGAGGTGAAGCCATGCCTCAACCTCACAGATTAAGAGTTTCGGTTAGTTTAGACAAATTGCCAACAAGACAAAGGGAATTTCTTTTGTCCTTTTTAAAGGTCAATAATTTTGATGCAGGCAAATTATACAGTCACCTAATCTATTACTTTTTCACTCATCCCACAAAAAGTTCAGTTAGTAATATCGTGGGTTTTCTTGGCAGCAGCAAAGATAAAGTGACACTTAATTTTAATAGTGAAGTAATGGTCAAATTTTTATCAGAACGCAAGCAGACGGATAGAGAAATCTACTGTCTGTCAGCACTGTATGAAATGTCAAACTATCTGGCCTACATGATCTCGCAGTACTTTACAGCTTTGGAGATCCGCAAAGATCCAATTGCCACCGCAAAATTAGAAAATGAAGTTTTCCAATTAGGTTGTGGATCTTTTCTAAATCTATTCATTGACCTAATGAGAGATGAGGAATTCAAACGGAATACTATTGTTATGAGTGCAAGCTTTAACCACGAAAATCTACAAACCGCTTTGCTGATTAATAGTTATACAGAGCAACTTGATTCAGAAGAAATTGTTGCTGTGCAGCAGATCCACTTAGAAGAAACCAAAACAGAAAATGATGTCACTCCATCAGATGACTGGAATCACATCTCTATTGCTTAGGGTTTAGGTAAACCATGAATCAACATAATCACAGAACCTCAGATTCAAGTACAGATACATTGATCATCGTAGGTGCAATTATATTCGTCACTGTGGGCTTCTTTTGGGGAGCATGGCACTATGGCAGTGTAGCTATAGTTAAAATTACTCGAACTCTATTTGGTATCATTGAACTTCCATTTTGGTATTTGCAGCTATTAATTAAGAAGATCACCAATAGTGATGCTTCAATATTGAATTTTACAACCAATACAATCAGCAAATTGTGTTATCCAGATCCCAACCATTACTTAAACCCTTTAATGAATTGCACAGTCAATATAAAAGCAATTCCTTTTAACTTTTACTATATCAACAATCTGTTTCCATCTATGTTGATTGCAGGAGCACTGATTGGATATGTCTGGTACAAACATAGTAAAAACCTTGTTGATATTCCAGACACCCGTTACGTCAAAGACCACGACCTTGAATCGTTAATTCTCGAATTAAGCGTGCTCTACCCTCACCTTAAATACATTTCATATTTCGTTCAATCGAAAGTTCCAAACGATAAAGGCTTTTACAGATTAATGCTTTCTCCTAGAGAGTTTGTTCTGGAGTACAAGCTCGTTTCTGGTTTTAGAAAGTATGAAATTGAGTCAATTGCAGATTTCAACGATGAACAGAATTTTGGTTCTTCACCCAAAGATGATGTGTATCCGTTACTTGATGAAAAGCAATTTGAAAAGGAAATGTATATCCAGTTAGGAGATTTATTAAATTCTCCAAAGGATTTGACGGACGGGGAAATTAATTTATTTGCTATCTTCCTGCCAGTAGCATGTGCCACTGATGAAAATATGTCTGATAAAGAATTTAAGTCGATCTTGAAAAATAAGGATCAAGTTTTAGATTATTTTTGGCATGTAGCCTACAAACAGTTAACCACTGATAAAAAGTTTATCAACCCTCAAAATCTCAAACCTAGAAGTTACCAGTCATTTAACCGAAAAAAACTGGAAAAAACAGTTTCTAAATATTGGAATCATCCTGTCGCTCAAGAAATTTTCAGCCAACATGCTTATGCGAGAACAGCTCTGATCGCCACAATTTACAGAGCCAGAATGTTGGGTGTAATTGCACCCTGCGAATTACGTTGGTTGCGTATGTATGACAGAAATTTATGGGCTTTGGTGCAAAGCGTAGGTAGACCAAGTGTTTTCGTTGAACAATTAGCAGCTTTCTCTCATTACACATCAGAATGCTATTACAAAAGAAAGAAAGTATCTCCAGACTTCAGTTATGGATGGCTTGGCCTCAATGAAGCTCTTAAGCGATACAAATACAAACAGCCTGATATATATCTCAATCACCACACCCCACAAATTGAATCAGCTCAGGCTTTGGATTCAGTAAAAATCACTACAGCCTCATCATAGAAATATTTATTTTTCGGATATATGTTTTTTTTAAAATGAGTTATCATTATTTCAATCTTGTTATAAAACCAAACAAAAGGTTTCAAAATGACTAATAGAACACTTGGGAATCAAACTACTCAATCCCAATTATCAATTAAAAGTTTAATCATTGGATTATTGATAGCTGCATTCTTGTTTGCAATCGTCTATTTTTTAGTTCTAAAAAAAGCTGATACATCCTCAAATACAAGCTCACAGCAACACTCAGTTGCAGCTGAAAGCAAGGACTACAGCAAAGAATTGCATACCAACTTGGCACGTCTAGGCACGATCTCAGAAGTCAATAAAATACAAGGTAATCTTCTTGCTTGGACGATCCTAATCAATGGCACGCCTCAAGTTGTCTTTACCACACCTGATGAAAAAGTCGTGATCACAGGTAACGCATTTGATGTAAACACTATGGATAGCGTGAGTCTTCCACTTCTCCAAGCAGCGCAACAAAAATACGGAAATGGCACGCCTGAAAATCCAAGCAATTTAGGTACACCATTAGGTCAGGAACAAGTATCCGTAGATTTTGCCGAAATTGTGGGAGAATGGAACAAACCTGCTCCTGCTGCAATTGAAGTACTGGCTAAACTTAAAGGTGCAAAAGAGGGTAAAGGATCTGATACTGACACTCTATATGTGCTTTATGATCCACGCTGCCCAAACTGCCACGAAGCATACCGTGCTACACGCAAATATGTTGAAAAGGGATATTCAATCAAATGGATTCCTACAGTATTGTTAAAACAATCAGATGATGGCTATAAACTTGCAGCTGCAACATTACATGATCCAAGTTTGTTGAATAAAGCATTCTCTAAAGACACTACAGGCCTACCTGAAGCTACAGCAGCGGACAAAAAAGCTATCGATGAGAATCAGGCATTCTTGGTGCAAGCCACTCAACAAAGTACTAATAGTAATACCATTGCAGTACCAACCGCTTTCTACTTAAACAAAAAGACTGGTCAACCAAAAATGGCTACTGGCCTCTCTGATGCAAGTATCCTTGAAATGATCTTTGGTAAAATCTGAGAGGTATTATCGCCATGAAATTATTTAATAAAAAAGCTAAAGTAAAAGTGCCTGCAACTTCTCATCAACCATTATCACAATCTAATATTCATGCTGTCAGTAATCCAACTGAAGATGTTGCAAAAATTTTATCAGTAAAAATTGAATTTGAAGATAATTGCACCATTGAGAATTCATCACCCAAATTAGTATCAGTTCCTTTACCGAATGTACCCTCGTTTGATTATGGAATAGACTTCGACAACTTTGATAAGCAAAGTAATTCTGATGAACAAGGTATCCCCTTTCGGATCATTTCATTCAAACCATTTATACTCATTTCAAATGTCTTGGATAATAGTGGCGAACCCAAAAAGTTCTCGCTTGCTTCGATAAAATTAAAAGTTTATCCAAGCCAAATCATCAAAGATGATGCAGATTGGTATGATGATGCAGAGATTAAACAGTACATTCAAGATCAATGGTCTCAGGTATTCGATGAAATTTCTGACGCATACAATTTAGGATCTCAAGTTAAATATCCCGTTAATATGATCTCTGGCCAGAACTATCCTCCAGTAGGATCAGCAGTAATTCCTGCGACACCAAGAACCTTTTCTATATTCGGGTACACGTTTACCCCTATTCAGTTAGTGTTAATGGTAATTACTGCAATATTATTAATTTACGTTGCACTTGCAGTCGCCAACAAGTACAGCGCAAACAACCAATCAGCAAGTGGACAGAATCTTTATTCAAACGCATCGATTGATAAGCAGGTGCAGATTGCTGAAGACGTAGTTGCTAAAGTTCAAGATCGGATGGGTGTACCTAAATTAGCTCAAAGCGATCTAGGCTGCTTACAAGAAGTTAATTAAACACTGAGCTGCACTTTTTAGCATTAACATAGGACATTTTTGGAGAATTATATGGATTTGATACTTCAAAAAGAAATATTGAGTGCAATGGCCAAGAAGAACCCACGTTTGTCTAGTGCCATAAAACGATTAACTGATTTAAAAGATATTTCAATTGGTACTTGCGTATTTATGGGTTTACCCGTAGAAGACTATGAATCGTTTGATAGTAGATTTTCGATTTGTAATGGCTATTTATTGTGCCTTTACGAGTCTGAACTGTGTACTCAAGCTGAATACAACGTATTAATGAATACCTTAAGTGAGATCTATGAGCTGAAAACGGGTGACAAAGGCTTATTTTATAATGGTGATGATGAAACCATAAAAGATGCTCAATTCCCTGAAACGCTTTTAAAACGTCACTGAAATTCAATTTTAGTAAAATTTACATGAGTTACTTATGGAAAGAAAGGAACGCCGAAAATCAACTTTAGAGGAATATTACAAGGATATTAAAAACTTAATATCATTAAACTCTAAAACATTTAACTTTTCACAGTTAGAAGATGGTTTCTTTACAAGTAATAAAGACCAAAGCATTTATCTTTTGAAAGGTGGAAAGTCCAACCTTGCAAACCCTCTCGATTCTGATAAGAAGTATCCACTGTTTAGTGATGATCAAATTTCTGAGATCATTACTTTCTTTGATACTTCAATATGGATTGTTGAAAGACGTTTACCTATTCAGTCATATAGTCGGGCAATTACTCAAAACTTTGACCTAGAGTTCGACTTACCTGCGGAATTTATTATTGCTTTAGCAATTTTAAACAAACTTGAATTTTCAAAAATTCAAAGTCAATTCCACATCGATGGAACGTCACATCTAATTGAGGCGACTCGCCAAAAGTCACGTCTTATCTGTGATGTCTATGACCAGAAGATCTTTGATGAAATGATCTTTCAAGGTAATCGCAGCATCGATGATCCTGAGACAGCAACTTATGCCGAACGACTCATCGTAACTGGCCATGAGCATATCATCACAACTTTAAGACTTTATTCAAATCTGGATGAATACGTGAATTACGTTAAACAGGGGGCAAACGATAATTCGATCAGTAAATTACTTGATATTCGTAAATGTGATGTTAAACGTCTTCGTCAGTATGCCAATATCGAGAAATTATTACTGGATGACAATAGATCAGCCAGAAGCAGGAAACTAAAAACAGAAATTGAACGTATTCTGGATAATGTTTGTTATGAATGGGTTACTGAAGTAGCTCAATCTAAAGGGATAAGCGAACATAAAGCCTTAAAAAATATCATCACAGAACATAAAAAACTTATCCAACAAAAATCTGAACCAGAATTGGAGCAAAAATAATGAGTGCATTACCTCCTCATATTATCGATGCGCTTGAAGAACTTAAAGATGATGAAATTGAAATTGCTTCTTCCAATGCGCTTAAAGTACGTGCATGGCTTTACCTTTTAAGGTTTTTAAGCTCGTTCAATTACTTTTACGACAAAAAGAACCCCTACTCATCAATTGAATTATCGACCCAACAAGCAAGTTTATTTGCATTTGGAATAGACGATAATAATCCAGAAAATTTTCTTTTCTTTTGTCAGGATGCGGATTTCTGGTGGCTTAATGAGATCCAGATAGAGTATGCAACCTTTATTGAAAATTATCTGGTCATTAAGTTCCCACCACTTGATTATGAAAATAAAAATATCAAAAGTGATAATAAAATTTCAATCCGCAGTCTGACTGTAAGTATCCCCTTAAGCGATATGTACATAGATTATTTAAGTTCAAAAAAAGATACTTTTAAGAACATGATCTTAGGTCAAATTAAGAAATCTTCCAATGGGTTCAACAAGCTTGAAATCGAACACTTTTCGGATCGTCCAATTCCAGTAATTCATCAGAAAACTGCAATAACCAAGCAACATTTCAAAGCGAATACGACACGCTTTCTATAGGCCAGAAAAATGGATTATGTCACTCTTATTGAAGTTTTTCGGAGTAACCTAATAGATAAGGGATTACTACTAGATCGTTTAACCTATTCAAATAGCCCTTTACACCGTAGAGATATTTTGGCTTGCTCTGAAATGCTTAACAAAGCAATCATGGTTTACCATGAAATGATTGAAAATGATGCTATCGCTCCATCAGAATTTATAGATTCAGAATCTTATTTACTACGGAATCAAGTTTATAAAAAAGAAATAAATGAAAATAATTTAAAAAAAACAATAATTTATGTGTTTCACCATATTTCACCTAATTCATTAACTACTGAATTTTCACAATGTTTAGGTACTCTAAATTCACCTAACGTTTTTGGTCAAGCCTCACCCCTGAATTTACAAGGTGTACTACTTAATATTTTTGAAGTAGTTAATTCAAACTTCATATTTCCTGCTTGGTGTAATGTTTTTTACATCAATGGGCAGAAGAATCGTGCCATTCCTAATATTGCATTGAGTTCCATAGAACCTCAACTGAGCAATGCAATTGATTTCTTTCCAGATGCAATAGAAACACTAAAATCGCTATATTCTATTCAATTAAGTGACATTGAACTGAATATTGATGATGTGTTTATAAGGTCATAATCTGGAAAACTTTCATAAATGAAATTTTTTTAAGAAAAATACTTTCATTAATTTTATATCTAAGTTATTCTTTGACTATCGGTGGTGGATGAGCAATGTGCATGAGTTCACCCTATTTCAAAAGGATAAAAAGATGCAAAAAATCACTGCAAAAGATTCAGGAATCCTTGCTATCGGTAATAGTAAAGGTGGTGTAGGTAAGAGTACGTTCTCAGTTCATTGTGCTTTTTTCTTTGCTGAGAAAGGCTACAAAGTTGCCTTGATCGATTTAGATAATCAGGGTAATAGTTCTAAACATTTATTAAAATACAATAAAGAAGCCTCTTTACCTGCTTATGTAAAAAAATCGGATACGAACACAGTCTTAAAAGGCAATGCTGTGGATCTATTCCTAAGTGAATTGTCAGACTCACAGTTATCTATCAATAGTGGTGCAATTGCTGTATTCCAACCAAATCTAGCATTGGCTAATATTAACAACAGTATCGATACTGAAAAAACGGCTACTTTTAAAGAAAATATATCTAAACTACTGAAACATAAAACAATTATTATCTTTGATACTCCACCAACTTTAGGAAATCTATTGCTTATTCCTTTGTCCGTATCTCATCTGGTTGTTATGCCAACATTATTAAAAAGTTATGCCGTTGATGGTATTTCAGAATATATTGCTTTTGCACAAAAAATTAAAAAAGCTATGAACCCTGATCTGATCTTGGGAGGCGTTGTACCTAATTTAGTAAATAAAAAATCTGAAGTACAAAAAACTGCTTTGGCAGATCTTAACCGTGATGGAAAAGCTTCAAACCTTATCTATTTAGAAAATGATTCCATTCTTCATTTCACGGAAAAAAATGTAATCGAAGAAGCAGCTGAGCTTGGGATCGCTACATGGCATATCCAAAAGAATTCGACCAGACCAGTTAAAAAGACATTCTTTACCCTTTTCAAGCAAATTTCAAAACAGCTCAAACTTGCTGCTGACAAGTAATAGGAGAATCGACATGAACTTACTAGACGTTATCACTGGAAGCAATGAGCCAGAAAAGGGCGCAAAAACAATGGAGTCAATTGAGGTGGATTTGCACCTCATTGAAGAAGATCCATTAAACCCACGCAAATTTCTATCAGATAAAGATGAAGACGAAATGGTGGAAAGCATCAAGGATCGTGGAATATTGCAAGCTATCGTCATTATTCCCCATCCTGATGATGCTACACGCTATATTGTAAAAGATGGCAACAGACGCAGAAGAAACGCACTCAGAGCAGGTTTAAAAACGATTCCTGCCGTGATTAAAGCAGAGTTCTCTGAATTAGATCAGTTGACTGCAAATGTCATGCGTAAAGACATGACAATCTTTGATCTCAGTCACAGTATCAATCGCCTGATCACCAACAAAATTGCCAAGCAGAAGCAAATTGGCCTTGCTTTAGGCTTTAATGAGGCAAAAACAAGTAAAGTAGCTTCGCTAACTAAAGACGTTCACCAGAGCATTATTGATAATCTTGAATGGATGCACAATCAAGGAATGTGTAAAGATTTCTCAGCCATGTATGAAATTGCGAACCTTTCTAAAGAACATCCAGATGAAGTTATCAAATGGGTAGAAAAATTTGCTGCTTCAGGTAAATCTCTTGGTATGCCTGAAGTGAAAAAGCTCAAAAATCAATTTGTCATTGATGAAGAAAAAGACAATAAAGAAACTACCAAAGCTCCTGACTACAATGAAAAAGTGATCATTGATATTACCGTGAAAGGTAAAGACAGTCTTGATCGTATTTCATTATTGTCTCAAGGTAAAATTAAAGATGAGGAAGAAAGAGTGGAAGTTCTTAACGATCTGGCAGAGTTAATCAACGATCTTAAAATTATCCAAAAACAATATAAATAATATTATTAAAAAAAAATACCTCCGTAAAAAGGAGGTTTTTTTTAGGTAATGTATTAACAATAATATTCAACAGCCATATCAGAGTATAGGTAACTCAAGCTTACAAATGTCTCTAACAATTTAATACTACCCAAAGACATTCCCTCTCCAGTGATCGATACAAGCTTCTCATCAGGACGTATTTGAATCAACACATCGGTACATTCAGTTTCTATATGTGGTTCATTGAAAAGTATTGTTCTGTTCTGATCTATAGGACTTACAAACGTTTCATAGATTGCAATCATCGGATGCTTTGTTTCGAGTACTTCATTATCCTTTTGAACAAAGAACTCATAACCATCAGCTAGTCTCAACAAATTGTATGCCAAGAAAAAGATCTTACCATGCACTATCTCTACAATATCATCGTGCTTTGCTGTAAGTAGTGCAGATGTGGGATGGATAAGGAACTCATAACCCGATCCTGAATAAAAAGTCTCACTTTCAACAAAGACTTTAATCACAGATTTTGGTCTTTCAATTTGAATAATTACTCTTTTTTCAGGAGTTTGAGGATAGTAAATTTGAAAAGAAAGAAATTGGTCAGAGGTGGTCCCACATGTTTGAACAACTAAAAGCTTATTTATAAGTGATACTCTGCTCTAGTTAAGCTACCTTATTTTGTTGTGGTAGCTGGTCATAGTAAAACTCATCTGGAGTCATTTTGTCCAGACTCGAATGAGGTCGTTTCAAATTATAAAATTCAAAATATGCGTTTAATTGCTTCTTCGCATCCAAAACATTGCTGTAGGCTTTGAGATACACCTCTTCATATTTAACGCTCCGCCATAATCGTTCAACCATCACATTATCAACCCATCGACCTTTACCATCCATACTGATTTGAATGCCATTTGATTTCAATACATCAATAAATGCATCACTGGTAAACTGACTGCCTTGGTCTGTATTAAATATTTCAGGTCGACCATATTTTTCAATAGCTTCATTTAATGTTTCTATGCAAAATGTAACCTCCATACTAATCGATACTCTATGCGCAAGTACCTTGCGGCTATGCCAATCAATCACAGCACATAAATAAACAAAGCCTTTTGCCATAGGGATATACGTTATATCCGTAGACCACACTTGATTACTGCGCTGAATAGCCAATCCTTTGAGCAGATATGGATATTTGCGGTGAGCTTGATTAGCCTGGCTTAAATTTGGTTTGCAATATAACGCATTAATGCCCATTTTCTTCATTAAAGTACGTGTATGACGTCGTCCTATATGATGTCCTTGACGATTCAACAAATCACGCATCATACGGCTACCTGCAAAAGGATATTGCATATGTAATTCATCCATACACCGCATCAGCTTCAGATCTGATGCACTCGCAGGTTTTGGGCGATAATAATAACAACCACGGGAGACTTTCAGCAGCTTAGCTTGCTTAGATACTGAAATCTGAAGTGAGTCGTCGATTAACTTTTGTGGTTGAAGCGGCCCAGTTTCTTCAACACACCTTCTAAAAAATCAATTTCTAATGCTTGCTCACCAATTTTTGCATGTAGTTTTTTTAGATCGATGGGTGGTTCTGTTGGAGCTTTTGATTGATCGAAAGCTTGCGAGGAAGCTGAAATTAATTGATTTTTCCAGTCGATAATTTGGTTTTGATGAACATCAAATTCAGCACTCAATTCAGCAAGTGTTTTTTCTGCTTTAATCGCAGCAAGTGCTACCTTAGCTTTAAAATCATTTGAATGATTTCTTCTTGGTCTACGTGCCATAAAATACTCCATATATTGATGTTTATAACATCATTTGGGGAGCAAAATATCACTTATAAGTGTTGTTCAAATTTCCTGATCCACCTCTGTCATCATCTTCAAAAGGATCTAGTATCACTAAATCCTTTTGGATTAAACGATCAGCAACTAAACCATCTACGAAAGATTTTATAAAATCATTCTGCATACTGGAGAGATCTAATTTCTCAACTTCTGGTACGTTGCCAATCTTAAACATTTTCTTATCCTTTTTAACTATTTCTGTTCAAGTAGTTTTGCTGCCTTATATGGTTTCAAAGCGATTAGATCCACTTTACAAGCTGCACCTGCTGTAAGTGCATCAGCTCCCCCCATTGGAGAATTTATTGCATTTATCTTATTGCAGATTTGGTAGACAGAGTTCACAGCACTCATAGAATTATTCCATGCTGCATCTTTACTTTTTGCAGTATTAGAAGCCTTTATTGTCTCGGCTAAGCCATTTAGTTTTTTCTCAATACCTGCATAACATTGGATTGTATAAGCCATTCACCGTTTCAGCCAGAGCATTATCGTATGAATCACCCGTTGTACCGACTGATGCTCGTAAATTTGCTGCTTCTAAACGATTGGTATAGCGAATGGAAAGATATTGCACACCTCTGTCGGAATGATGAATCACATTCTTTGGCATGCCTCGATCATGCAATGCTTGCTCCAGTGCATCAAGTACCATATCTGTATTCATCCGTGTTGATACTTTCCATCCAACAATTGTTCGCGAGAACACATCAATAATAAATGCGGTGTAGACCCAGCCTGAATGAGTTTGAATATACGTGAAGTCAGCGACCCACAGCTGGTCAGGATGATCTGCATTAAAATTGCGTTTTACTAAGTCATCTGCTCGTTTTTGATCATCTCGGCTACGGGTGGTTTGTTTATTCTTACCACGCCAAACACCTTGTATACCTAGCTTCTGCATCAATCGAGCAACTGTACAACGTGCGATAACATAACCTTCACGTTTCAATTGTTGCCAGACCTTACGCACACCATATCGACCTAAACTTTCTTTCCAAATACGTTTGATTTGCTCTGCATGATGTAAATCATGCAGAGCACGTTTCGCTCGATGTTCTGGGTTATCAACGAGATCTAAAGCCCGATAATAGGTCGAAGCTGCAATCGGTAAAATTCTACAAATCGCTTCAACACCATATCGATCTTTATTGTTCTGGATAAAATCCACCATTATTTGTGTGGGCGGTCGAGCTCCGCCTGGGCGAAAAAAGCGGCTGCTTTGCGTAGAATTTCATTGGCACGCTTTAATTCTTTAATTTCACGTTCCATTTGCTTCATTTTTTCTTGGTCAGATTTCTGTTGTACTTTGGCAGGATTTAGTTGATCCATATGCTTTAAATACCAAACACGCAATGTTTCAGGAGTACAACCGATTTTAGGAGCAATAGCTGTGATTGCTGCCCAAGTAGAAGGATAATCTTTTTCAGATTCAATTAGTAATTGAACCGCTCTTTCTCTAATTTCGGGGGTATAGTTTGGTTTTTTCATCGGAATAGTCTCTCAGAATATTGAGTCTCCGACAAACCTGGTACGGTTCACTGTTGCACCACCTACAGTTAATCCAATTCGCAGGCCAGAAATAGCACCATCCAATTGAGTTAGTACGATATGCAAAACATTACCTGTTGTTTGCATTCGAGTAATAGCATCAACATTATTGGTCGCACTAGACCCAACAAACGTATCGATAAAGACTCGCATCGTTTTCATAACTAAAGTTGTATTAGCATCTTCTACATCAGCTGCTATACGTTTATATGAAACGTCTTCACTTGTAAGATCCTCTGGAATTAAGTTTTCCATATCAGACGTAGACAAGTTAGTTACAACTGTAGGGGTTTTCATGTAATCATTAATGGCCATATCCATTTGACGAACGAGAACGTTATACATAACTTTCTCTTTTTCACTAGATACACCCTCACGATTCATCCGTTGTAAGTCAGGATTAGTACCACGATATATGACTTTAGCTTTAGCATCATAAATATCTTTCTGGAACTCACCCATTTGTCTTTTAGCTAATGCAACCTGAGTCCAACCTTTTTGAGCATAGTAATCAAGTGTTTTTTGGATATATGAGTTTTGCTGCGAAGTTAAATAATTCGTGATTTCGGAATCCGTTCTCGCTATCTCATCTGTGATTATTTTATCAAGGACAAGCGGATCAAATCGTTGTTTAAAGATCGTTGCATAAGACTCAGGACTTTCTGCCAAATCAGGAAAATTATTGACATAAGCTGTAATCGCAGTATTCAACCGACTAATACCCTGAAATTTTAAATTCTGAATATTCAGAATCATTCTTGTCTTATAGGTTTTATAATCATCCAAATCAGGATTCTGAGTTAAATACTTAATATTAGTACCTAACGCTGAAGCATTAGTAACAATATAGTCAGAGCTACCACAAATTGCTCCAAAATATCCTTGATCTAAATATTTATTATTATCAACAAGTTCACCATGAAATATATTTTCACCGCCAACAGTTTTAATATAACTTCTTGAACCATCAGGATAGACTTTTTCGCCTATTGAAGCATCTGGACTGAAATTAGCATTCAATACCCTTGTACATTGATACTGACGTATTTTCTGCAACGCAAAGGCTCTATATCCATAGGGATCATAGTTGTCAATGGAAGCAAAACTTGGTGATGGATTCTGAATAGCAGTCTGGAGGAATTCTCGATTCGCTTTATTGGTCATTCCATTAGATGCCAGTACAATCATCAATAAGAGAATGTTAATAACACTATAGAGAGATACGGTAGGTAATAAGAAAACCACCGCAGTAATAAAGCGAATTACAACCCATCCCTTTTTACTTCCTTGTCCAAATACTTCTCCATCTTGAGCAGTGTGCATCACAGAAGAAAAGATTAGACATAGAAAAAGGAAAGCAGCAGCTACAAGTCCCATGTGCCCTAAAGCACCAAATAACACAGGGGCAAGTTCGCCACTAGGCGGTGCAGTTGCAGCAGGTGAGTTTCCTGTTACAAACGCTTGAATGAAATCGTGGCCAAAAATTTTGCCTAGTAACGCAACAGCAGCATCATTCTGACAGGTACTATCAGATGAAAACGGGCAGTATATACTCATTAATGTTATCCTTTTTTATCCTAGCAAATAAATTGTCTAGGCTTACAAGTAGCTCTACTATCTTGTTAATTGGAGTAAAGAATACGCATAAAAACGGACTTTCTTTACTATAGGCAATATTAATTTAAATTTTAGTAATACACAATTTTTAAAAATTTTGGAGCAATTATTTTTTTGTTGAGATTCTAATCATTTTTTAAAGCACTTTGAAAAATAAAGTATTACAATCAATTGATACGAGTTGTATAGTAGTGTTTAATGTAAAACTTAATGTTAAGTTTTAGCGTCTATTAATTTAAAAATTTATGTTTACAACTAATGAGTTAGGAAGAATCAATATCTTTAGAGGTTACGGGTATGTATTGTAGTACCAAATCATATACAAACTTACTTGCATCGATTGTTGATATGCAACAATCTGCACCTTTAAATACAATGCACGCTAATCAGATCCTAAGTTATGCAATGCAGGCAGGAAATGATAACAAGCTGAATAAAGTTTTAGAACACAGGATACAGCATGGTCTCAAGGATGTTGACAATAGCTCTGTTGCCTTAAAGCATCAAATCATCAATGATAAAGTTTTGGTCAACCTGAAACGAGAACGTACAGCTCTGAATGAAGCAAACAATCTCGTTTTTGAGACTGCCCTTGCCTTTATGAAAGATCCTTCACTTGAAAAAGTTAATGATGAATCTCTGACTAAAACTTTACAATGTATCAAGAATCTTAACTGCGAACGCTCAGCAAAAATTGATTTCGTGAGATCAACAAAAGAGAACGTACTGGCATTCGTACCAGAAAGCCAAAAATTCTCAGTTGAGAAGCAAATTGTTTCTAAACATAGAGAAATTGAAAGAGATAGCACAACCACCCAAAAAGTTGTATTAAAATCTACTATTGAAAACAGCTTTAATCCGCAACGATAAACTTAAGATATGACCGTAGATCGGCATGGAGGTTACAATGGATACAACAGATATTAAATGCAGTAAAGTTATTCCCTTTACTGGACTACTCTCACCAAGTCCGCTTTTAAACAATTTGCACAAGACGGCTAAACTTGAAATTCCAGAAGTTAATGACCACCGAAAATCTTTAGGAAACATCTTTAACCGATTAGGAATCAATAATATCCAATCGCTCATTTTAGACAATCCAAAGTTAAACTCAGTTGTTTTAAGTGAAGTAGCGAATAACTTCTTCACCAGTAGCTACTATAGAAAAGCAGAAGAATTGGTAAGAACAATGTCTATGCCAAATTACCAATTTGAAAATGGCTCAAATGAAATAACAAAATCCGCAACTCCCGTAATCAACCCAATGCAAAAAGAGATTATTGAGCAAATTAAGGCCAAAGAACAACTTTCGCAGCAACGCTCGAATGAAGTAACAAAAGAAAATTCCAACAATCAAGAACAAGGTTTTGGATCATTCTTCTAATTTTTAATCAAATATATTTGACGGGGAGAGTTCTCCGTCAAATAATAAAAAAAACTTAAATCAAGTTTTGAAATTCTTTCAAGCTCGTTTTTATATTTTTGTTCAATCATCAATTTATCAAAATCAATAAAAAAACCAATATTTACTTCAACAATAAACTCTGAATAAAATCTCAAATAATAATAAACTATTTGGAATGTTGAAAAGTTTTGGAATGCTTCTGGACTTACCGAATATGCACTTTCATACTTATTTTTCAAAAATATAATTACAGATTTTATTTTTGTATTAATTAAAGAAATTAATTCTTTTGAGTAGGCAACCGAATTATTGATAAGTGTCAGATAATTATCACTCAAAAATTTATATACATAATTTTTTGAAAAAATATAAGCCATAGAAAATAAGAGTTCATACTTTAAATAATTAAGCTGCACAGCCTCGATTTTACTTTTTTGCTTTAATAAGTTGGCATCGATATATTCCAAAAAGTTAATGTAAAATCCTTGCAAGGGTAAAGTTTTCTCAATTTTAAAAAATTGTTCTGCATAGTGAATACAGGTTTCTCTAAACAATTTTTTAAAATCATCAAAACTAAAATCACATAGATTCTGATTGATGAGAATAGTGGTATCAAGTTGAATCTCAGTGTTTACTGGTTCATGAATAGTTTGTTCCTGATCCTGTTTTAGAGATATGCCCTCTCCTGATATTTTGACTGTATTGACTCTACCATTTGACTCAATCCAGTTTGTTATTTCAAACGCTAGTTCAGAGAATTCAGCTTCAGTTAATTCTCCAACATCGTCAACCAGATTAACTTCAACCTTATTAATCTGTTTAGTATTAGTAAAACCTAGTTCACAGATCAAATTATCAAAACAAATTAAAAAATTAGAGAAATTTGCTATTGCAGATTCAAGTATGTTTGAAATATGGAATTTTGTATTTAAAAGATCGGTTTTAAAACAATTTGAATAGTTACCACTAGAAGATAGGATAAGAATGAAAAATAAGTTCCTAAAAAAAGGATGATCAAATTCTTCACTGGAATAGTTCTTCCAAATGTCCTTTAGATTTGAAACAATTTCATCACAAGATGTAAAAAAAGGATCTGTAGTCTCTGGATCTATCTGGCAATTTTCCAATACAAAACCAAAGTCACCCAACTGAAATTGAGAGTTGTTTTTATACCAAAATGGTAAAACGATTTCTGGATTTTTATTATCAATTTTGCATAAATATGTGCCGTATTTAGAACATTGTTCATGTAGATAAAGACATAATATTACGTGGTGAATTCCCCAAATCCTAGTATAGTCTTGATTAAAGAATGAATATTTAAAAAATATTGAAGCATAACCATTCTGTAAAATATGCTGAAACTTATTAAGGATATATTTACTATCTAAACCACTATTTAAATCTAAATGCTTAATCTCATTGTCTTTATTGCAATAAAGATTTAAGTAACCTACAAATTCATTATCATTTTCAGTCAGCAGTAAATCTTCAAAGCAATAATATTTTATCATTTATATTCCATGTCAGTAGTAGGTCTTTTAAAAATATATTCTGACAATGAGAAGTGCATATCTGAAATAAAAACTTCTTCTTCAATTGCTTTCGTTACAGCTTCTTTTAAGTTTTTCTCAATAGCATTTTTATTCTCGCCTTGTTCCAAAGAATTATTTTGTACAATTGAATGGTACATAGCTTTAATTATAAATAAGCTATCTGAAGAATATTTTATTACCTTTTCATCAGTGGAGCATTCAATAAACTTTTTTGTATGAAAAAAAGTGATTGGAAATTTTTCGATAATTTCTTTCAGTGAACCTATGCGTGAAATCAACAGTTTTGAGTTAATGAGTATACGGCTCAATTCGGTATCTACCATTGAAAGATAGATACAAGTTTTATCGAATGAAACTTGACCAATTAGCTCTGTAGAATTTATTCCACGTACAAGCACGAAATCCTCAGCTTTTATCAAAGATTCAATTGCAGAATCACTTTGAATGGCTTCAAACATTGTCAGCTCCATTTGCTAATAATTGCAGTTTAAATTTTCCTGAATCCAAAAAGTCACATAACTTAGAGAATGGTAAATTTTTCTCTATAAGTAATTGTATAACTTTTAGGATATGAATAAATCCATATTCAATAAATTGCCCTTTTACTTCAAACTCTATACTAAACTTGAAGTCTCCAACTGGACTCAATAATTTAGAAAAAAGAGTATTTTCCAATAAAAGTATCTTTGAAATTGGCATCAACTTCACTTCTTCAGTGATTGCATCCAAGTAGTCTACTTGAAGTGTTTCTTTGCGAAAATACAATTTTATCTTTGATTTTCCTGTGATCTCAATTTCTTCATCAACTTCACTTAGTAGACAAATCTTACGGTTTTCAAAAAAACCATAGTAGTCTAAATGTACTGGCCTACCTGAACTTTTATTTACAGCCTTAAATAAAGAATACTCATCTGGAGACAGACCTTGACTATAATTTTTTGCAATCAGGTCAATAATTTTTATTGACTGTTTGTTTACCATCTAAGTGCCATAAACGGAGCATTAATTAAATGTGCTTTTGTTTCCAGATCAAGAATGTGGTCTTGAGGATTATTAGCCGAAAGGTGATCTCTTAGAACATTCCTAATAGTCAGATTTATACTTTGATCTGCTTCATAATAAGACTTTGAAAAAAGAATGCCGAAATGGAGAACGTCTTTCAATGAGTACGCTTCAAACAGCGACTCAGGGAAAAGTGCAATAGTTAGTGAACCTATGAGCGTTTCAAATTTAGACGGCTCACCCTGCTCCCCCACTTTCATAAACTCATTTATAGACACTGTTTTTGTTGAAAAAGATTCAGTTCCATCACCAATCTTAAATATCTCTGAATTACTCTCCGTCATCAAAGACATGTAAACTTGATTTTCGATGAAATCAAACCCACAAACGATTTCATACCAGTCTTCTCGATCTACATGGATAAATGAAGTGATGATGACTTTATTGTCTACTTCTTCTATCGAATAACCTCTTTTTGATTTCTCTTTAGAAACATACCCCTGCCCATCAGATTTTGGATATGAGTCCAACAATTCCGTTATGAAATCTTGAGTTTTTTCTTTGGGCAAATTTGCTACCTGACGAACCTTTAAACCAAAAAGTTCAGAGCCAATGTCATAAGTATTTCGTATTGTTGTATTCATGGCCAGACTCATTGCTACGGAGATACATTAAGAGTATTTTAAAAATTTTAAAGTGTCAATTTTTAAAAATTTGTTCTTTGGGAAAATGTATATAAATGAGTTCAAGTTTGTCAAAATATCGCTCAACTAACATCTTTAGCCAAAAATAGAAAAATGGGGCTATCATACTAAATGATATGGATTTTAGTGCAGTAGTCGGTGTTACTTTAATCGGCTTAAATAATGACAAATCTTTATTTTCTTCATATTCAAAAAGTATCTCTGAATCATGATCTTTGTTACGGCTGTAGTAATACATAAACTCCGATTCTGTAAGAAAACAAACTACAGGATATAGATAAGTTGCACAGCTCTCTGGATCTACATAACCATCCATATATTTATATTTCAATTTTTCACTTTGCATTCGACAATAGCTGAGTAAAACTGTCTTCAATTGAAAATTTGTATTATTTAGTTCCATATCATACTCTCACAGAATTTTCTAACTCTGCGTTCACCTCAAGAGTGTTTTTAGCAGAATGTTTTGGTTTAAAAACATACTCACG
Organism: Acinetobacter sp. 16; assembly: GCF_033439925.1. Classification (NCBI taxonomy): domain Bacteria; kingdom Pseudomonadati; phylum Pseudomonadota; class Gammaproteobacteria; order Moraxellales; family Moraxellaceae; genus Acinetobacter; species Acinetobacter sp. 16. The sequence continues at coordinate 82,462 of NZ_CP137747.1, read as the reverse complement.
CAAACTTTGCATGGTCTCTTTGTAACTTTGCAATATCTCTACCCTATCTTGGCCAGAGGGTGTAATACCAGATCTTTCACCATTCGTTTTGGGATCTTCCATACATTGAACGATATAACCCACACTTACACCCTTTTCTTTAAAGAGATCCGTAACCAATGCTTCTCCACATCGTGCAAACTTCTCACAGGTTCTTGACCAGTAAGCATTAGCTGTAACATCGAGTAACCGAGCTTTACTTGCGAAATTATTCTTATTAAACATCGCATCTAATGAAAGATCATTATTATTTTTTGATGAGTTAATTTTGAAAAATGCCTCTGCTCTATCAATCAAGATACGCAGTGATCTTTCTTTCATTTTATTATATTGAGGATCTGAATGCCGGGCGAATTCAAACATGAGGTGCGACAGTTTGAAAAGTCTTATGATAATCAACAAGCTGAGCAAATTTCTCTAATGGTGTAAGCCAATCTAACGCTTTTCTAGGACGAGTATTCAGTGACATGGCAACTTGATTTAAATAATGCTGATCTGCCTGATTTAAATCAATCCCTTTAGGTAAATATTGCCTAATTAAACCATTCATATTTTCGCATGTGCCTTTTTGCCAGGGTGAATGTGGGTCACAGAAATATACATCTATGCCTAAATCTTCTTCAAGTATTTTATGTTCTGCCATCTCGCGTCCACGGTCATAGGTCAACGTTTTACGCAGTTCTGCAGGTAAATATTTCAGAGCTTCAGTTAAAGCCTTGCGCACTGATTCTGCCTTTGCATCAGGTAATGTTGCCAAGATACAGAGCCGTGTATTTCGTTCAATAAGTGTTGCTATCGAACTTTTATTGTCTTTACCTTTAATTAAATCAGCTTCCCAATGACCCGGTATTTTTCTTTCTTGAACTTCGGCTGGGCGCTCATGAATAGTTTTAATATCCTGTAATATAGAATCTTTTTTAGGTTCACCGTTAGCTTTTCGCTTTTTATTTTCATGACGTAGACAGGATAATAAGTCTTTTTTCAACTCACCCTTGGGTAATGCTCGTATCGTTGAATAAATCGTTGTATGGCTTACATTCATTGTTTGATCCAAATCAGGAAATGTCTTTAAACGCTTTGCTATTTGCTGAGGAGACCATAAACAACGGATCGCTTCAACAATAAATTTCCAGAGGATTGAATCGATTTTGAGTTTTCTGTGACCACGTCTACGTCTAGCAAAAGTGTTATCAGAAGCATATCGAGCTTGATAAACGTCATTGATGCTATTTCTTTTAAGCTCACGATAGATCGTACTAGGATGTCTTTTAATAAGTTCAGCAAATTTTCTGGCTGAAAAGCCTTCTTTTCTTGACTCAAGCATTAATGCAGTACGATCTTCAAAGTTAAGATGATGGTATGACAATTTTATATACTCCATAAACCCTTTAAATTAATTAGGTGGTTTATGTCGCACTTCAAGTTTTACTCTGCCCCGTATAAGTTCACTAATTGCTAAGGGTAAAATCTGGCTTTGAATTATTTGAAAAGCAACAGCATGTATTTCATTTTCAAGTCCTTTTACATTTCTGTGTAATCTGAGATGACTGTATAATTCTCTAGTAGAGGCTATACTCTCCTGTCCAACTTCATTTTTAGCTCTCAATAACCGATTACTTTCCTCAGTTATCGGATTTGATAACGTATATCTTCCAAAAGAGATATTGTCTTTTCTCAATGCAGCTCCAATAGCACGATACATACTAGCAGTATTAGACTGATGCAAACGAAGATCAGGTATAAATAAGGGATTTTTATAATGTTGATCCAATTCTATTGTTTTAAGTCTATAAAGACTATCAACAATCTCACTCATCGTTTTATTCAGAAATTGAGCAGCATCATCTTTGCCAATTTCTCTAACAGCATTAATTAATTGGTCTTTTTTTATTATTAATCTCTGTAATGAGTTTTCAATCACTTCCTCAGAACGTACTTTAATTAGATTTATACCCTCTTTAGTGAATATTTCATCAGCTTCCATTTTGCCATTCAATTTTTTTTGCAAATTATAAAAGGACTTAAGTATTGGGTTTGAATCAATAATATATTTTGAACTTTCATAATCAACATCTGCCATGAGTTCACTCAAATAATAATTTTTCTCTACAGCATTAAAACTACCACTTTTGTAAACTAACTTTTTCGTTTGTTCCTCTAAAACCCTCGCAGCATAGTGATCTAATGAGTGAAACCATTCATGTGATACTGAACCTGCTCCACGTACTTTTGTTAAATTAAATATTTGACTATAAGGCTCATAATGCGCTGCTGCTGCACCTCTGCCTGCTCTACCTCTTGCACCGAATGCTATTGCCAATTCACCATTAAATGAAATATCAGAGTCAGTCAAGTTCAATACATTTTTTAGCTCACTTAAGCCATCATAAGTAATGTTTAGTAGTTCCTGTCTTTCATTTTGTGTAACCCAATTACCAAATTGCACAGCTCGAAATGCGAAATTCCTACCAAAGTCATCGACTGTAACATCCTCACTATTTCTATAGTCAGTTGATGTTTCGTGTGTCAAATTCTGGAGAATCTGAGGATACCTAAGATCTAGACGTTCTGGTTGATCTTGCTTGATTTGCTTTTTATACTCTAAATCAAATCTTTCAGTGATTTTTATACTGCTTTCTGAAATGACATTATCCGATTTATTTTCTAAGTCATTTAATTCTAGATCCTTATAATTTGGATCATAACTTGCTCTAAAATATGAAATCTCTTTTTCAGGTGTTATATTTTTTTGAATTTCTAGACTTAAATTAAGCTTTTCTATAACTTTCTGGATTTGATCTTTGAAACCACTCCCATTCCTTATAATTTGAAAAAACCCATCTTGGCCTGTAACTTTCTCGAATGTATAAAAAGCATTTTCCAATTTAGCATGAGGAGGTATTTCATATTTTGAAAGTTGATTTGTATGATTAATCTCTCCTCCAGTTTCAACATATCTTCTAAAGTAGATCTCATCTATTTCAGAAGTATCCTCATTTATGGTATTCACCATAACTTTTATTGAACCGACTTTTACGTCTTCAAGAAAAGACATTGTTTTTGATAAGTTTGAGGATTTTCTATTTACTCCTTTAATGAACTCTCGGATGTTAGACCGAGATGAATCATTAAATTCTGGCGACTCAGGATCTAGATCATCAAAGTAAAACTGTTGTGGATTTGAAGCTACTTTATCTATAACATTCTTATAGTTTACAAGCATGTTAGTCATAGCTGATAATGGGTAGCGGTCATGTAAATCAATACCTGCTTGAATAATTTCCTTAAAATGTCCAACAAACTTTGAATAGTCTTTTAATCTTTGAATGAAAATTTCAGGTTTATTTTTATCAATTTTAGCCATACTCAATTTATTTGGGATCATATTGTAAATTGATTGTGCAAAAAAGAATAATTCATTCGATTTATCCTCCAACTGAGGCAATGTCTCTTTTTTGAAGTTCCACAATGAGCTTTTTTTATATTTATCAACTAATATTTCAAAAGAATGATTTCTATCTTTTTCTATCTCAAGTAATGTTGAATCTCTATTTTCGTAAAAGTGCTTTCGTGCACCAAAAACATTTTCGCCATAATCTTCAATTCTATCGGCAGTCCTGTTCTTCCCTTTCTCTATTGTTTCTATGACAACATCCGTTGTCTTACTGTGTTCAATATTTTCAAAATTTTGCTGCTGTTTTTTTATTAATTCTAATTTGTTCGAGTCTAACTCGTTATAAATATCAATTTTATGAATGTATGCTATAAGAGTTTCTAACTTCTGGTTGCTATTGTTTATCCCTACATCCGCTAGTTCAGCTTTAAATTGATGAGATAACACATCCACATAGTCTTTTTCGTGAAATTTCTTAATTTCCAACAGAAGTGAATCTATGAATTCCTCATCAGGACTTTCAATAAAATTTTTTAAATTCTGCGTTATCTTCGCAATTTCAGGCAAAGCATTTTGTACCTTTATTGCTTCCTGCCATGAATCCGCTGAATACTCTAATATTTCAGGTGTTTCTTTTATATTTGATATAGCTAATAGCGTCTTATTCTCCATAACACTTACAGGCAGAACAAAAGATAAATCTGCTTTTTTAAATGCAGATTCAGGAAATCCTAAGTTCATTAGCATTGATTTATCAGATGTGATAACTCCAAAAATCTTACTATCGTATCCATATTTTTTTAATGTATCTATTGGCAACGGGTTTTCAAAAGATAAATCTATGAATCGTTCATCCTTATTTTTATTAAACTCATTAAATTGTTTTTCAATGTCTGCAAAGCTTTCAAGTTTGAACTTCTCTGCATAAACCTTTGAATCAACAAACCAGAATTCTTTTTGTGTATTTTGACTTTTTGAAAAGCTTAGCCACTGATCCTTATCAATTTTCAATCTAGCTATCGCATTACTTTCAGGCATTTCAACAATATTAGAGTTATCTATATTTAGAAATTTTCTAAATAATGATGGTTGAATTTTATTGTCTGCTTTTACAAATTTAGGATAAGAATTCTCAGAATTAACACGATTAAAACCTATGGATTCCATGTGTAATTGAAATTGGTCTAGATCAAAAAAATGATTCAATCTTTTAATATCATTTATTGAGACAATAGCAAGTTTGTCACGATTTTTTGTCGGGTGTCTAAAACCAACATTTAGACCGTAATTTTCCAAGTTTAACCATTTCATTTTACAATCCTCAATATGAAAAACTTTCATTTATGAAAGTTTTTCAAAATCTCAATCTGGTTCAACCACCCTCAAATATCTTTCATAAATGAAAGATTTCTAAAGTTTACTTTGGAGCTGTTGCTGAACCTGCTAGATTTTTATTGGTCAAAGAATTAACTTTCTTATTTTCTTGTGATACTAAAGAAGCAAGCATAGATTCGATACGTTCATTTTGCGCATGTTTATTACCCATTATTGCAAGCTCCAAAGCTCCCTCTTTAAGAATTTCAACTAAAACTCCACGTTCAGTCTGTCCCACTAAACTTCGATTCCAGTTCTTATATTCCTCACCATGACCAAGATAACGATCTACTTGCTCACGATATTGTTGTCTTAAAGGTTTTACGGGTTGACCAGACTCAGTTCCATTTGGTGTAGCCGTAAATTCTGACTGAATAGCCATAAGAGAGTTAAGCGCAGGTGAAATTACAGCATCTTTTTCAAATTTTTGACGCAAATATTCCTGACCTCTAGGAGTTTTAGCTGCTGTTGCACTTAATGGTGCATCTGGAAGACCAACCATATTATTAATAAAACTGGTTTTAGCCATAGCGTATTTATCTGTAGATGATGAATACTCAAATAGCGTAGAGGCTTGTAAATTTGCTCCTTGCATTTCACCTACACTCAAACAGAGACCTGCTGCTGCTTGTTCGGATGTGCAGAAATAATCGTGGTGAAGCTTCAAAGCTTCATCTTGTGCCTTTATGGGATTTGCAAACTTTCCTGTTCCTGCTGTAACGTTCTGGAAAACCATATCAGCTCTTATTTCTTTATCCTTTTCCTGTGTCTCAGTGATAGTTCTACGTTCATTCAATACTAGACATGGGTTGTAACCTTGACCAGCTGCTCCATAATTGAGAGCTGTATCTTTAATTCTGTCTGATTGTTTCATTGCCCCAATTGCACTCGCTGTTGTACGTGCAATTTCCATATCTGCATGTGCAATATTAGAAGCATTTACAGCTTCTTGTTGAGTTTGAACTCCAATTGCCCCAAGTATCATACTTCGTTCGAGTTGCAATGCAGAACTTACAGATGTATCTAATGTATTTAAACCTGTAGTGAATGTTGCTTTGAGCTGTGCAAAGCCTGTACTCATTTGAGTTAAAAATGTAGGTGTCATATAAGGTGGACAGTAATATGCAGCTACAGATGTACTAAATAAGCAAAGTGCCAAGAATCCAGTTTTACGATTCATATTATTCTCCTAAGATCGGCCTGCAATAGACTGATAGCTTTTCTTAGTTTTACTATTCGCTTCATCTGCGCTGATTAAAAGCAGTGATGCAAGATTACCCTCAAGTCGAAGACCACGTTCATAATCCTCATTTAAGAGCCAAATATTTGCACCTTTCTGGCGTGCCATCTCAACCAATAATCCTCGTGTACTTTGATTCATCATTGTAGCCTGCCATTTCTTTGCTTCTTCCGTGCCATAGTATCGACCTATGACATCATCGATCATCTGGTTAGGTGATCGCAGCTCACCATTTTCATTTTTTATCGTTTGAAGATTAGCAGCATCAATTGATGCTAAAGAATAGGCAGGAAAGGCTTGTAAAGCTGTTTTGCGGTTCAAAGCAAATAAGTATTGTTGACCTCTAGGTGTCATCCCGTTGACGCTATTCAATGCTACATCTGGAGCACCTAAAATATTTCCACGTAAACTTCTACGTGCCTCAGCTTCTAAACTATTCGTTTTGGCAGGTTGGAATAGTAAAGCTGCATTGGTGTCGCCACCTGCAAGCTTACTTACAGTACATAAACCTTTTGCAGCTTCTTCTGCTGTACAAAAAAGTTCACGATGACGTTGAATAGTCTCTTTATTAACTTGATTAATATCGTGTACTAATCGCCCTGTACCCGTACTGGTATTATTAACCATTTTTGCAGCGAGCTTTTGCGATTCGTTTTTACCATTACTTAGTGTTGCATTACCAACAAGAACTTTACAAGTATTATAGCCTTGACCCGTTGATCCATAACTTAGAACAGTATCAATAATCTTATCTTGTTGACCTATTGCTTGGATCGCTGTTGCCAAGCCTTGTGCTGCATTTTTTCTTGCATCAATTACTTGTGTTGCACCTGCACTTGATTGAGTAACTGCTACACTAATTGCTGAAGAAATCTGTCTAGTATTTTCCTGAATGGCATAAAGCAAGTTCGCTTGTGTAGTAGCGAAATTGGTTGTCATGGTCGCACTTAATGTTTGCACTTGAGACTGAAATTGAGGCGATACAACTTCATATTGAAGATTTGCATTTGCATTTGCTTCATAAAATGGAATGGCTAAAAGGGAAGTTGTAATTAGTAATTTGATTGATTTCATTTTTTATTGACCTCCAACATTGTAAGGAAGTCTTTGAGAGACTTGATTACTTAAGACAAAAGCCGACAAACTATTACCCGAAGTACGTGTTATATAGTCGATTTGTTTACTGATACATTGTGCATTTGAACAAATATCTTGTGCGGAATAGCGGTTATCAACAATATTCGCAATATAGTCTGTTGCAGCCTTATGTGTATCTGATTGCAATTTATTATGGTTGAATACCAGTGAATAATTAGAATCACCGCTTTGCAAACCATTAGGTAATATTGAACAAATCCCCATGTTAGCTTCTGCAATACTGCAATAATTTTTATGTCTTTCAATTCTGTTCGCTTCAGCTTCAGATGAATTACTCATCATCACTTTCATAAAGTTGGAAACCATGTCTCTTGCATAGATTGATGATTGAACTAACTTAATTTTCTCTGCTTGCTGATTGGCAAAAACCACACAAGATGTTGTCTGTGAACTTCCTAGACGACCTGCATCATCAACCATAAATTTTAACAGGCGATCAGACATATTAATTGCACCAATTGCCGTAGCAAGGGCTTGATGCGCATTCTTTGCTGATTCTGCTTGTTGTTGTGATCCAATTGCTTTTTGCTGTGTTAAAACACTGTAAGCACCTTTAACCTGCTGAGTAAGCAGGTTATAACTATTCTCAGCCTGCACAGCGAAGCTGTGCGAAGAAATGGAAAGCAAGGACAATAAAAGTAGATTACGATTTATAATCATTCATTGCCTCCTTAATTTCCGAATATGGAATCAAAGATAGAAGATTTACTACCTGAGCTAGTATTATTCTGTGTCTGATTTCCTTGAGTACTAGCAGCTAAGTTACCTGTACTTGCAGTAGCGGTAGGGTTAGTAGCATTACTCCATGTATTACCATTTGATCCACCAGTTGTATTCGTTCCAGTTGGGTTGGTCATACCGCCAATAGAGTTATTCACTGAATTTTGAACATTCTTTAAATCAGTATTAAATTGCGTTGTTTCTGTTGGGAAAACATTTACTGATTGACCAGTCGGAGCTTGAGTTTTATAGATGTCCGCTAATTCTGGATCAATCTTACCTAAACCTCCAGTTACAGCCCCTTGAACCGCACCATTTAGATCAATAGTTCCGTTTTTATTAATGATGTCAATTGCGTTGTTTAAAGGCTCAAGAGCTTTTTTAGTTGCTTCATTTACCATCGTACAAACTTTACGTGTAGCGTAAGCTCTTAGTGCTGCAATCGCAGCTGCTTTCATACCACTGAAATCTGGAATAGCAATTGAAAGGTCTATCATTTTCGTAATATCAGAGAAACAGCTAGATCCTGAAGAACCTCCTGAGCTACCATTAAATAGAGCATCAATGTCTACTGGAGCAGTATTAAGAATTTGACGATTCTTAATTACTTCTTGTTGTGTCCAAGCAATACTACCTTGCGTATTAGCATCACCACATCCAACCGCTGCTGTATTGATTGCAGACTGTGCAGCTGCGGAGTTATCGTCAGCAACGAAAGGGGAGGAGGTAATAGTTGGGATATTTGAAGTAACGGTATTTGTATAACTATTTCCCACTGTTGAGGACTGCTGATTAATTGACTCGACATTACTTTGAGTAGATCCAAGCGAGTTTAGACCAGTATTCGATGCAATTGATGAGATTGATGTAGCAGTTGCTAAACCAAAACATACACCTATAACCAGACTTCTTAATTGTAATCCGTGATTACTAGAAGAAATCTTGGTAACAAGTTCTTTACGTTTAAAAGTAGAGGCTTTTTTCATAGTAATCACCTAATTTCAAAAAGATGGAAAAATATTATTGGATTTTGCGTATGCCAAGATGCCTTTAATTTCACTGACATTAATCGAGTCATACACTGAGATTGTTTGCCAATGCCGTATAAAGAATAGAAGCCTTGCAAGAAATAACTGATCTGCTTTATTTTCAATAATCCAGACTATTAGATCAGTTAAATGCTGATTCACTTTTAAGAATTCGTTATTTGCTTTACTACTCGATATGACATTTCTGATGAAGTAGATGACATAAGAAAAAGGACTTGCTGAGAAAAAGTCATAGATAATGGGATATTCGATTTTATTAACATTTTCTTTGCGGAATAGGTCAATAAATTTACTTAGATTTTTTATACACTTATCACTTACCTCAGTACTAATCGAAGTAAAATTAATGCCAAGTAAGTCAGATTTTTCAGGGGTGAATTCAACCAACAAACCAAACGATTTAATTTGATCAGGTAAGCTTTCAAAACTGGAGGCAATAATAGTTTGTGATACATGAGTATCATTAAGTGCATAGGCGCACACAAAGCGTAAGAGCGTGTCCAAATCTAATTGAACATTATCTATATTCAAGTTGTCCATTGTTATCCCAAATCTCATCAAGAGTATTTGTATATATTTGCTATATAGTAGTGGTTTTTAAAAATTTATTCAATTCATTGAGAAATGCCAAAAACTCGCTGAAGACTATTTGCTATTGTTGTTAATGGGTATTTTCTTAATCTTAATTCTGCCGACTCCAATGTTAGGCAAAACTGCTCTTTGAGTTCATAAGCTCGAATTTGCAATTTGTATTGGTCTTCTAATCCTTTTAGTTTTTCTTCTCCGTAGGAAAACACAAGTAACCATTCAGAATCAGAAACCGTTATTATATCTACTTCCGCATAGTAGTTTTTGGCGACTCCAACCATCTTGATAGGATCTTCGTATACATCATTAAAGTCGTCCAAAACTGGTAAAACCTGTTCAGAAAACAAATCTTTTAACCAGTTGAGGTTTTCAAAACCTAGAAACGCTGTCTTGTCTCTAAATTTAGTAATTGTTTCACTAGCTGAGTTCATCAAGAATCTCCAAAAATTACATATATTAAGGGGTAGGGGAGTGTGAATTGTCGTCTTGGTTATTCGTAATTCCCACTTTACTTTTAACAAATTCAACCACAGCTTTAAGTGCTGATTTGATTTGTTCAGCATAACGTTTCATTTCTTCACCTAGATTGAACTTTTTACCATCTTTGTCAATGAAGTTTGGTACTTGGTTAGATATGGATTCTTGATTTTCTACAATTTGAGTCAAATCTTTGGAAAATTTTTCTTTTAATGATAGGTCAACTTCACCATTCTTTAAAACATCAACAGCGGAATTCGTCTTGTTGACGAAGTTCTGATGCGAATCATACATATTTGAAATGATCTGTTTTCCTTTTGGAGTACTCTCAATCAGATCGATCTGGTCTTGAAACATCTTTCGTAATGGTTCATTTTCACCTTTATTTAACTCATCCACAATTGTATTTAAATCTTTATTATTTGCTTTCCCATATTCAACCATTTGCCCACGAAAGTCGTCCATTTTATCAAATTTCCAAAAGTCATCGATGCTTTGGCTATAATTTTGATGTGCATCTAAAACATCATTATATTTTTCACATATCAATTGGTTAGCCACTACGGATTTTAAATCCATCTCATCATTTGCTATTGTTGATTTAAATGAATCAAACCGATTTGCTATCACTGCACTAGGATCTTTATTGCCATCAATTTGTGTATTCAACTCTTGCACGGCATTTTGAGAGCGATCTTTGAATAAATTACTTAAGTTTGGAAATAAGGAATAATTTTTAACAGTTCCCCCTGAATTTCCTTTTCCTCCACTTGCAACCAGATCAGAATTAACATTAGATGCAGGCACTAAACTTGTAGGTGGTGTGAAACTATCATAAATATAATTAGAGTTTTTTTCCTGCAACAACTGCATTGCTTTTAATAATAATTCTTCTTGATTGGTGTTTAATTTTCTTTTAAAGAACTCCTGACCATTTACTTTTACAAGCTCTTTACTAACATCGTCTATGATCTCGTTTTCTTGATCATTTTCACTATCAATTACTACTAACTCCTTTGAATCGCTAAATTGTAATTCATCATCTAAAACTTGATATTCAGTTCTATCCAAATCAATAATGTCAGAGTTAGGTAGATGTTGTGTACTTTCTTCATACTCTACGAATGCAACGTCTTCATACAAATAATCAGGTTCTTGTAAATTTTGATTGAACTGCTGATCATCAAAGTTTTGGCCTTGATTGAACTGCTGATCATCAAAGTTTTGGCCTTGATTGAACTGCTGATCAACAAGGTTCTGTTCTTGAGGATCCTCATTCATACCCTGATTAACATATTCATTCATTTTTTCCGTCCAGTTATCATCAAATTTAGCTTCTAGAGTATTTATCACTATATTGTCTTTATCTAACTCAGATAGAGAAATTGAATCATTATCAGCACCAATATAAAGCAGCTTACCTGCTGTATTTCTGAGTTGTATATGTAGTGTTTGGTTAGTCTCAATTTCATCCACAATATCAAGATTGACAAGTGAAACCCTGTTATCAGTTAATTGATTATCTAAAGACAATATAAATTCTGATAAATTTTTACCAAACTTAGATGTATTTTGGGCACTATTATTTTTTAAATTTGACCAAGTTGATACCAAGTCTAAGTTATCTTGGTTTAAATGTTCATTAGTTTTATTTTCAGGATTCATGTGCTACACCTCAATTTTTTAATGAATTTATTAGCTCGCTTGGTTCTACCTCACGAATTTTATTTAAAACAGTTTCATCGATATTGTTAATCTTCACTGTCGAAAACTCTGAAGACAAATGTGTTAATACTGCTCTTAACTCTTTGAACGAAAAATTGGCCTGCTGCGTAGATCGAGATCCTTGTGATAGATCACCCACTAGCACAAGATTCATACCTTTTTCGATATTTGCATTTTTCTGTCTAAACAGATTCTCATTTTCAGAAAATTGTTTTATTTGAGAACGATTTCCTTGAACCAATAAGCAATAATTATCTAACACGCTGTTAAATGGCTTTATAGAAATTTGCAGGACAGGATTACCTGCTGAATTTGATTTTGTAATCTGGAACTCAGGCAGTTTGCAGCTAATCTTATTCTCACGGGATTCTTCAATCGCTTTTAAATATGTGATTGCTTCTTGAATAGTCGATAGCCCTTGAATCTTGTCAGTTAATGTTCTGAAGTCTATATCTGAAGACATCAGTAAGGCTCTCTGTCTATTACCATTTACATCTGTATAGTTAATTGATTGAGAATGAACTTTTGACACAGATGCCACTGTTAGCGCACTAATAATATTACCTGTAAGCAATGTAGCCTCTTTCACTTTTTTAATTGGTTCAAACTCATCAAATCTATGGAATAGTGAACTTTCATTATTAAGCATCTCTAGCCTCTCAAAAACTTTCATTAATGAAAGTTTTTGAGTATCAGAGCGTAAAAATAGCGCAGTACCTACATTCCGATGATGTGATTCAGTGGTGATCGCATCTTCGATTAAATACTTCAACTTGTCACTTTTGATTGCGTCCAAACTTGGGTACGTGTATTTAACTTCATAGTTTTGAGAAGCAAGACAAACCGATGTTAGTTTAGGAAAAGTAACTCTGATAAGTGCATTCTCAAAACTATCCCTTTCTTTCAAATCAAAAAGTGATGGAGCTGTTTTAATGGCAAAGTTTAGACTAATGGAATTATGTTCATCTGCTAAATGTGATAATTTGTTGACGAAATCTACAACAATCATCGCTTTTTCTAGCTGATAAGCAACGTGTGAAAAAACCTTTGAATTAAGTGAAATTATCGATTTCAAACCATCTAAATCGATGTTTTGTTTTAATCTATTTGTTATGTCTGCAAAAACATCATTATCCAGATCATTCTTTAAAAAACCTTGAGTAGCAGAATGTTTAACTGACTCGTATAGTTCTTTTGTCAGAATTACTTTTTGCACCTCATGATAGAGTTTAAGAAGTCTGGACAAAGGCAAATCTTTCGGCTCAATTTCGATACCATCAAACATTTTTGGATCATAGTTATCTAAATGTTTTGCAAGTTGAGTTGTCATTAATTTAGTACCTTTATCTACCAAAATATTGACATCATTAGAAGTTAGGGGAGTGATAGCTGACTCATACTCAACACGTTGATAAAAAGCAGGTTCAAAGAAAGCACTTTTATTTTTAACATTTGATATGCCTAAGCCAGTTTTTATTTCTTGGCTATCAAGTGTTTTGGCTTTCCAATCGCAAACTTTAACAACGAATGGATTGATACCAAGCTCATTGAGTTTTTGGATTTTTTCACTATATGCAAATGTAAGATCATCTATAATCTTTTCCTGCATACTGATTGTTACGAAATTAAGTCTGTTGAATATTTTCTTAATGAGGCCATCTGTATTTGCTTTATCTTCCCTTTCAGGCACATCTATGATTAGCATGTTTGCTAATGCACGATTGTTTTTGAGATATTCATAAGCAACGTCATCACCATATTTATTTAGAAGATCTACATCTGTTACTTGCTTATTAACATTCTCACGATTACTCGTTATGTTTGCACTCAATTCTGAAAGTTTGGCATTGTGCATCATAAGAAACTTACGCTGAATAGGTAGTCCTGTATCAAATTGAGAAATGATTGGATGACTTACTTGCCCTTTTCTATCTACTCGGCCAATTAATTGTAAAAACTCATCAATAGCTTGAGGAGCTTGAGCAGTCAAAAATTCACGTTGACGTAAATGATCAGAGTTTGCAAGATTTCCACCATTCACAGGAATTGCATGAAGCGATAATCCTGTTGATCCAGATCTAGACAAAATCATTACATCTAATTTTCCAGATTGAAATTCACTACAGGCCTTAGTCTTTTCAACTGGTGTGTTTTCAGTTCTTTTTTCTACTTTGTAAACAACACCATCGATATTATTAATTTTGCGTAAACAAAATTCACGGCCAGAAATTTCACCAACCTTATAACCTTTTTCCTCTAAAGCAATAGTCATTTGATCTAAAGGACATAAAGGAATATCAGGAAGTTTTTTTATTTCATCTCTAATTATTTCTTTAAATTCTAAATATTTTTCATCAATGATCGTTTCAGATCTAACTGAGCCATATCGATCTCTAATTTGGATTGTATCTAAACGATCCAACATACTTTCTAAAAGATCTGCGATATTGGGTGGCTTAGCTAGAATCTTCTCGGTGTGATTATACTCTGAGAGCTTTTCTTCAAGATTATTGAGGTTAAGTATTAAAGGGTTTTTATTGTATTCAACTTGCGAGATTTCTCCTGAAGACAATTGGTTTAAAATTTGGATAAATTCTGGTTTTCCCTTTAGCTCATTAATATCATCAATAATAGAAATGGCTTTTTCATCTTTAACTAAAAGCATTTTTAGTAAAGATTCACCCGTATTTTCTAGACCAATTACAGGTTTTCGGTTTTCTTTTAAGGCTTCTAAAGCTTGATCAATAACTAATGGTGTAGTTACTGCTAATATAATTTGTCTACTAATGTTGTGCATTCTAGATGCAAAATTCATGGAGTTGACCTGTAATCGATTCTCCTGCCACCCTGACTCTTTAGAACGTTCAATATTCGCTTTAATTTCAGCATTGATCTTTGCTACTTTCTCATCAACATCACCAGAAAGGTATGCCATTCTTGATAAAACAGAAGCTAATTGGTCAGACAATTCTCGTGTTGCAGTCTGGTAATGACTTGGTGAGTCATACGTTCTAAACTCAAGTTTAGAAAAGTCATGTTCTCTCCTCATAAAAACACCATCCTTAGCGAGTGCCATAGAAATAGCTTCAAGGATCTCATTTGATGGTTGGTTTTCAAGAATACTTTTTAACTGACCTTGAAATTGTGTAGGAAAAATATCTGAGTAAAAATTATAATTTTTTGCCTTTTTCAAACTCGTTGCTGATGAATAATAAGTTTCGCCAGTGTTCGCCTTTAACACATTTAAAAAGTAGCTGATGTTAGACTCACCGCTTGCAGCGACATGAGATTCATCTAACAATAATCGAGTTGAACGGTCACAGCTGCGGAGTAAAAGATTTTCTTTAGTCTGATTTCGTCCAGAGAATTGAGTATATGTAGTAAAAATTACATCGTATGATTTATCAATTTCAGATAGGCTAACCAATTCACTGGTTTTAATCGGATTATAAAGAATTTCATTGTTGTAACTTATTGCACCATCTACATTAAATATAAATGGATTTTTAATCAGCCGAGCAGTATCGGTATCAACAATATCTCTCCAGAGATCACTAAATAATTGTGCATTTCTAGTGAAGAATACAGGACGTTCATTGTTCAATAGAGAGTATCTTAATATTCCTGCTAAAGTTCTGCCTTTTCCAATTCCAGTTTGATCACCAAGTATGTATGATCTACCATGTTCAAATGTAAGAATTGCACTTGTAAGTGCATCAATCTGTTCAGAGCTGTAAGCTTTAGCAAGAGAAGCAACATCGTTATATTGAAGTGTATGTAAAATAAAACCATCAAACGGATTGCCACTTGCATTCTCAATAGCTAGAGCTAATTCTCTATTATTTTCAGCTTTCAATAAAATTGTTTTGATCTGTTCATCCTGTGACTCTTTGATTAACAAAGCTTGATCACTTGGAATCATAGAATTAGAAATTGAAACTTGTGAAACAGGAACATACATTACCTGCAATGATTTAGCTTCAAAAGTTTCTTGTTCTTGTTCAGTTTCAATCTCGTTGCCATCTTTAAAAGTAGAGTCTGAGAGGGGAGGTGATGATTCTAATTCTGGCAAGTTCATATCTAAACTATGTTGTTTAACTTCAGTAGGATCAACATCGATGTTTTCATCTTTCGCAGCCGTTTCAGCATAAAGCTCAAAAGGATTATCTTCTTCAGTTTGAGTACTGACCTCATCGAAGAAACCTAACTCAGATGTACTTTCAACAGAATTTAGATCGGGTATTGAGAGGGAAGTCTCCTTATCAATTGAACCAATTTGATTTGACTGATTGATCTGATTAGAAGCATGTCTATTAAATAAGATTTCCTCTGAAACTTTCCATAGATCCGTTTCAGTTTTAATGATCTCTAGATGATCAGGAACATCATACTTTCTAGATTGTGGGAGTTGTTCGCCAGAGGTGGATCAGGAAATTTGAACAACACTTATAAGTGATATTTTGCTCCCCAAATGATGTTATAAACATCAATATATGGAGTATTTTATGGCACGTAGACCAAGAAGAAATCATTCAAATGATTTTAAAGCTAAGGTAGCACTTGCTGCGATTAAAGCAGAAAAAACACTTGCTGAATTGAGTGCTGAATTTGATGTTCATCAAAACCAAATTATCGACTGGAAAAATCAATTAATTTCAGCTTCCTCGCAAGCTTTCGATCAATCAAAAGCTCCAACAGAACCACCCATCGATCTAAAAAAACTACATGCAAAAATTGGTGAGCAAGCATTAGAAATTGATTTTTTAGAAGGTGTGTTGAAGAAACTGGGCCGCTTCAACCACAAAAGTTAATCGACGACTCACTTCAGATTTCAGTATCTAAGCAAGCTAAGCTGCTGAAAGTCTCCCGTGGTTGTTATTATTATCGCCCAAAACCTGCGAGTGCATCAGATCTGAAGCTGATGCGGTGTATGGATGAATTACATATGCAATATCCTTTTGCAGGTAGCCGTATGATGCGTGATTTGTTGAATCGTCAAGGACATCATATAGGACGACGTCATACACGTACTTTAATGAAGAAAATGGGCATTAATGCGTTATATTGCAAACCAAATTTAAGCCAGGCTAATCAAGCTCACCGCAAATATCCATATCTGCTCAAAGGATTGGCTATTCAGCGCAGTAATCAAGTGTGGTCTACGGATATAACGTATATCCCTATGGCAAAAGGCTTTGTTTATTTATGTGCTGTGATTGATTGGCATAGCCGCAAGGTACTTGCGCATAGAGTATCGATTAGTATGGAGGTTACATTTTGCATAGAAACATTAAATGAAGCTATTGAAAAATATGGTCGACCTGAAATATTTAATACAGACCAAGGCAGTCAGTTTACCAGTGATGCATTTATTGATGTATTGAAATCAAATGGCATTCAAATCAGTATGGATGGTAAAGGTCGATGGGTTGATAATGTGATGGTTGAACGATTATGGCGGAGCGTTAAATATGAAGAGGTGTATCTCAAAGCCTACAGCAATGTTTTGGATGCGAAGAAGCAATTAAACGCATATTTTGAATTTTATAATTTGAAACGACCTCATTCGAGTCTGGACAAAATGACTCCAGATGAGTTTTACTATGACCAGCTACCACAACAAAATAAGGTAGCTTAACTAGAGCAGAGTATCACTTATAAATAAGCTTTTAGTTGTTCAAACATGTGGGACCACCTCTGCCAATAACTAGAAGTCTTACATTGACTTTAGTACCTTGTCTTTTATACAAAGAACCATCTAGTTCTAGGGCACATTCTACGTGGTAGTTGTCATAAAGATAATTTAAGAGAGTTTTGCTGCCCCCTTTAACTAAACCTTTATCATAGATACTATCAGATCCAATGATATAAACACTGCGTCCATTATCAGATCGTAAATTTAAAGTTTCTAAAAGTATTTTATGATCTAACCTTTGTGTAGGAAATTGAATAGGCTGACCGTCAGCTGAGATCAGTGCAATTTGTTCTCGATCAATACTTCCAAAAGGTGGGTTGGCTATAACATAATCAAACTTGCGATGATTGTTCAAATTCAATAATGGAATTTTGGTGAAATCACCCTCAAAAACTTTTATATTTGATTCAATTGAGTTCGCATTAAAAAATGTTTGAAGATTCTTAACTCGATTGGAATCAATTTCAGTAGCAACAACATTCAGAAAAGGGGAGTCAATAAATTGAGTAATGAGAGATCCATTACCAATGGTGGGTTCTAAAATACTCTTTTGATTAGATCCCTTTATATCATCTAGTAGCAATTTCTGGCATATAGCCGAAATAGTGATTGGGGTAGAAAACTGCTGTAACTGGAGTTCACTTGCACCGATAATTTTTTTTATTGGTTGATTGTTATGTAAATTCACAATCTCAAAAAAATCTTTTTCAGCCGTTGCCTCAAACTTTGAAGCCATAACGTTAAAAGCTGTTTCCAATTGTTCATAAAAAAATTGCTTTTGCGTAGGGTTAATCTCAAGATCATAATTTTGATCTTGATTATTGTTTAAAATAAACTTCAAAGCTTGATCAATGTCATGTTCGTGTACGGTAGTGTTACTTTGTAAAATATATTTTGCATAACCTAAAGCACACTTAGAGATATTCCCACGTTTTAAGATGTGTTCTTGACCTGCTTTAAAAACTTTCCATAGTTCATTATTTGGAATTTGACCTTCAAAACTGGAATTATTTAAGTCCGAAAATTTCTTTGGATCACTTGTGAAAAATCGAGCGTAAGGCGTAGCGAAAACATGAAGACCATCGGCGTTGAGTCCGATTTTAGTCGCATTACGAATAGCTTCATGATAGCGATATGTGCTTACATCGTTCACTGCTCGGACATAGGAATCATTTAATTGACCAACTGTAGTTTTATAAAACATAAGTTGTTGATTATTAAGCCCTAGCAAATTTACAAAAGAATTAATATTTGTATTTAAAAAATAGATATTTAAAACATTAGTCTTGTTAATTTTATGGATTTCAATATTGGATTTCTGAACAGCTGACTTATCCAGTTTATTGAAAAGATCTACTACTTCAATGCCGAAAAATTCTTTGCCATTATGATGTCTTTTCGCAGGACGAGTATAAAAACCCTCGTTATTTAGGTTTACCCAAGTGAAATTATTTACAGTTTGATTCATAGCGAGATTCCACCAAAATTAACGATTAAATCCAAAATCAATAGATTGTGAATTACTAGATTGTTGATTCCGTTTGGATTCTTCTATGAGATGACGTGAATGATCTTGGCCAGTTTTTACATACTGTGGTAAAGCATGTTTGGTGAAATCTTCATTTAAGATAAGTTTTTTAGAAAGCTTTCCATCATCTAGATCCAATTTTTCAAGCTTATTTGCTAAAGCCATCGGATCTGTAGTTGCTGTGAAAGTTACATAAGGTGACAACGTATCACTATGTCGTTCAATGCCGATCATAGTGTCTAAATAGCCTTTATGCTGTATTGGTTGATTTGTGGCTGCGTCCATTTCTGAAATATTGTAAATTTTAAGTGGACTCTGAGATCTACTTGCTTTATTTCTATAGCTGTTGACCGTTTCTTTTCCTAAGAAAATATTCCTACTTGTGTAAGCATCTAAATATATTTCTCCCTTTTCAATTTTGGTTGAGATAGATCGTAAATAATTTTGAAGTTGAGGATCTGATGTCTCTAGCTTATGTATAAAATTTTGATTTAAAAGCTTATTGACTAAAATCCTGTTTAAATCATGATTGAACAATACATTGTTTTGAGGTGTGTTATTTGCAGTTATAAGTGGGTTAGACATCAAATTAGTAAGAGTAGTATTTATATTTGCAGGCACTTTAATGTTTCGAGTACCTGCTTGTATTTGTTGCAAATAGGTACTTAAAATACCATTGTATATAGCTTGTCCATCGTTTTGTGATCGTAGGATATAATTCAAATTTCCTGATCGTTCAGCACTATATTCATCTTCATGATTAAGAGCACTCATAAACATTTGTTTAATTTTGTCAGTATCAGAATTTCGATCAATGGTGAAATGATTTTCTATAATTTCTACTCTGCCAAATGATGTATTTGGAGTAGAAACAAATTGAACATGCGCAGGAGCTATAATTAACTCTGAAGATGGTTTTGTTGAAATTGATTCAAACCAATGTGCTCTAAAAGATCGATAGTTATCAGTAGAGGGAATTTCAAAACTTTGGTCAAAACTTAAAGCAACGGAATTATTTTTACTTCTGTCAGACAATGTTTTTCTTGGATTGGAAGATAGTTCGTATTGGTTTTGAACTATTTGACGAGCTTGGTTTTCAGATTTCAAGCGACCAGTCTGAATCATATCCTGTACACGTTCATCAACAGTATTCAATCGAACTTTTATTTTTTCATTAGTGGCAATGTTAGTACCAAAAGCATACTCATTTCCATCTGGTGCATAACCTATACCGTCTAAATGTAAAAAAATTCTATTTGGTACAGCCTTGTTATTCACAGGATTATTAATGCTTCGACTCATGGCCTGTAGATGACTTAGATCAAGATCATCTGTTTGTTTATTATTCATCATTTGTTCCCCTGTTGTATGGGTATAAGTAGTGATAGCAATGTTTCTTGCAAATAAGATTCTATAACAAAAAAAAGGAAAATGAAAAGATTTTAAAAAAAAGATATACCGAATTTTTAAAAATTTAGTTTTCTAAAGACAGATCATTTGACTGCTCACTTACTTATATTTAGATAAATTTAAAGAATAAATTTAAATTTATAGGAGCAAAAAAAAAATTATAAAATTCAGAACCTTAATCTTATGATGTGAGGTATTAAATAATCTTTGTGAGGTTTTAGATAAGAACTGTGAGGTTTTAAATATTTTTATGTAATACAATGCCTTATGGAATTTTTTATTTTTTATGTGAGGTTTTAAATAGAAGTTGTGAGGTTTAATATTTATATTGTGAGGTTTTAAATAGAACTATTCAAAATTTATAAGTATTTGTAAAATATAAATTAAATTTATATTGTGAGGTTTTAAATAGAAGTGTGTGAGGTTTTGAATAAGTGCTGTGGATAACTCTTAATGGTGATCTCTTTCAATACTTTTCCACAGACTTTGATGCTCTATTGTCTTTGCACATTAAAGACTTAAACTGATGAATCATAAAATCAATAACTTACATTAGGTATGATTCAGTAAATTTACATTATAGTTCTAAACTCAATGAACTTTGAGTTTAGATAACCAATCCATTTATGACATAATAGTTGTAAATTTACTTATGTTTGAGTTTACCTATTCCAAATATCCAATAAGTAAATAAAACGGTGATTGCAAGTGATATAAAAATGACTATTGGGGATGGTACTTGCATTGGACTCAACCAAAATCCAAATAAAATACATGCAACAAATGCACTGCTACAAAGAAACAACTTAAAAAATACCACAAGTATTGAATCTGATTTTTTCGTAATATTCATTCAAACTTCCTCTTTGAGTTTACAACTATATTGTTAAAGTTTAGAACATTAATGTCATTTTTGAGACTTTAATGGTCAGTCACAGCGGCGTGAACGCTGGCCGTCCTTTCTGATCCGGCGCGATCCGCGCGACATCAGCCGTATCTGGGTCCTGGAACCGGAGGGACAGCATTACCTGGAAATTCCCTACCGTACCTTGTCGCATCCGGCTGTCACCCTCTGGGAACAACGGCAGGCGCTGGCGAAACTGCGGCAGCAAGGGCGCGAACAGGTGGATGAGTCGGCGCTGTTCCGCATGATCGGCCAGATGCGTGAGATTGTGACCAGCGCGCAGAAGGCCACACGCAAGGCGCGGCGTGACGCGGATCGCCGCCAGCACCTCAAGACATCAGCTCGGCCGGACAAGCCCGTTCCGCCGGATACGGATATTGCCGACCCGCAGGCAGACAACTTGCCACCCGCCAAACCGTTCGACCAGATTGAGGAGTGGTAGCCGTGGACGAATATCCCATCATCGACCTGTCCCACCTGCTGCCGGCGGCCCAGGGCTTGGCCCGTCTTCCGGCGGACGAGCGCATCCAGCGCCTTCGCGCCGACCGCTGGATCGGCTATCCGCGCGCAGTCGAGGCGCTGAACCGGCTGGAAGCCCTTTATGCGTGGCCAAACAAGCAACGCATGCCCAACCTGCTGCTGGTTGGCCCGACCAACAATGGCAAGTCGATGATCGTCGAGAAGTTCCGCCGCACCCACCCGGCCAGCTCCGACGCCGACCAGGAGCACATCCCGGTGTTGGTCGTGCAGATGCCGTCCGAGCCGTCCGTGATCCGCTTCTACGTCGCGCTGCTCGCCGCGATGGGCGCGCCGCTGCGCCCACGCCCACGGTTGCCGGAAATGGAGCAACTGGCTCTGGCACTGCTGCGCAAGGTCGGCGTGCGCATGCTGGTGATCGACGAGCTGCACAACGTGCTGGCCGGCAACAGCGTCAACCGCCGGGAATTCCTCAACCTGCTGCGCTTCCTCGGCAACGAACTGCGCATCCCGTTGGTTGGGGTAGGCACGCGCGACGCCTACCTAGCCATCCGCTCCGATGACCAGTTGGAAAATCGCTTCGAGCCGATGATGCTGCCGGTATGGGAGGCCAACGACGATTGCTGCTCACTGCTGGCCAGCTTCGCCGCTTCGCTCCCGCTGCGCCGGCCTTCCCCAATTGCCACGCTGGACATGGCTCGCTACCTGCTCACACGCAGCGAGGGCACCATAGGGGAACTGGCGCACTTGCTGATGGCGGCGGCCATCGTCGCCGTGGAGAGCGGCGAGGAAGCGATCAACCATCGCACACTCAGCATGGCCTGTCGACAACCTCTCGCGCAACCAAGACATCGCGGTCGGACTGCAAGTGATCTTGAAGCCACGGGCCCGTCCCACCCCGACATGGACCTCGATGCCCGAACGGACGTTAGATTTCGAGTTCTAGGCGTTCTGCGATGAAGGTTGGATCCCAGCCGGGATTGAAAGTGTCGACGTGGGTGAATCCGAGCCGCTCGTATAGGCCACGCAGGTTCGGGTGGCAGTCGAGCCGCAGCTTGGCGCACCCCTGCGTTCGCGCGGCATGGCGGCAAGCCTCGATCAGCGCGGAGCTGACACCCCGGCCCGCATGTGTCCGTCGCACCGCGAGCTTGTGCAGATATGCGGCCTCCCCCTTGAGGGCGTCGGGCCAGAACTCGGGATCCTCGGCCGACAAGGTGCAACAGCCGACGATGCCGTCGCTGCAACTCGCGACTAGGAGCTCGGATCTCAGGACGAAGGTCTCCGCGAATGTCCGGTCGATCCGCGCGACGTCCCAGGCGGGCGTTCCCTTGGCGGACATCCACGCCGCAGCGTCGTGCATCAGCCGCACAACCTCGTCGATATCACCCGAGCAGGCGACCCGAACGTTCGGAGGCTCCTCGCTGTCCATTCGCTCCCCTGGCGCGGTATGAACCGCCGCCTCATAGTGCAGTTTGATCCTGACGAGCCCAGCATGTCTGCGCCCACCTTCGCGGAACCTGACCAGGGTCCGCTAGCGGGCGGCCGGAAGGTGAATGCTAGGCATGATCTAACCCTCGGTCTCTGGCGTCGCGACTGCGAAATTTCGCGAGGGTTTCCGAGAAGGTGATTGCGCTTCGCAGATCTCCAGGCGCGTGGGTGCGGACGTAGTCAGCGCCATTGCCGATCGCGTGAAGTTCCGCCGCAAGGCTCGCTGGACCCAGATCCTTTACAGGAAGGCCAACGGTGGCGCCCAAGAAGGATTTCCGCGACACCGAGACCAATAGCGGAAGCCCCAACGCCGACTTCAGCTTTTGAAGGTTCGACAGCACGTGCAGCGATGTTTCCGGTGCGGGGCTCAAGAAAAATCCCATCCCCGGATCGAGGATGAGCCGGTCGGCAGCGACCCCGCTCCGTCGCAAGGCGGAAACCCGCGCCTCGAAGAACCGCACAATCTCGTCGAGCGCGTCTTCGGGTCGAAGGTGACCGGTGCGGGTGGCGATGCCATCCCGCTGCGCTGAGTGCATAACCACCAGCCTGCAGTCCGCCTCAGCAATATCGGGATAGAGCGCAGGGTCAGGAAATCCTTGGATATCGTTCAGGTAGCCCACGCCGCGCTTGAGCGCATAGCGCTGGGTTTCCGGTTGGAAGCTGTCGATTGAAACACGGTGCATCTGATCGGACAGGGCGTCTAAGAGCGGCGCAATACGTCTGATCTCATCGGCCGGCGATACAGGCCTCGCGTCCGGATGGCTGGCGGCCGGTCCGACATCCACGACGTCTGATCCGACTCGCAGCATTTCGATCGCCGCGGTGACAGCGCCGGCGGGGTCTAGCCGCCGGCTCTCATCGAAGAAGGAGTCCTCGGTGAGATTCAGAATGCCGAACACCGTCACCATGGCGTCGGCCTCCGCAGCGACTTCCACGATGGGGATCGGGCGAGCAAAAAGGCAGCAATTATGAGCCCCATACCTACAAAGCCCCACGCATCAAGCTTTTGCCCATGAAGCAACCAGGCAATGGCTGTAATTATGACGACGCCGAGTCCCGACCAGACTGCATAAGCAACACCGACAGGGATGGATTTCAGAACCAGAGAAAGAAAATAAAATGCGATGCCATAACCGATTATGACAACGGCGGAAGGGGCAAGCTTAGTAAAGCCCTCGCTAGATTTTAATGCGGATGTTGCGATTACTTCGCCAACTATTGCGATAACAAGAAAAAGCCAGCCTTTCATGATATATCTCCCAATTTGTGTAGGGCTTATTATGCACGCTTAAAAATAATAAAAGCAGACTTGACCTGATAGTTTGGCTGTGAGCAATTATGTGCTTAGTGCATCTAACGGGCGAGGTAAGCCGACCGCAGAATGCGGGTCGGCTTGACCGAAATGTTAGAGCCAGAAGCCAAAACGGATAACCGTAACTTGGCGACGGGCGCTAGCTGCGAAAAGGCACGGTGCCACCGAGGCGGCACAGCACTACGAAAAAAATAGCTGCTCGCGCTTGCTACACAAGGGCCAGAGGCCAAAAAGACCACAAACCAGCGTAACGCCACCAGGCGAAGCCCAGAGAAACGGCAAACCCAGCGCTGCACAGCGTTTGAGAAACTGAATGCCGTTTGAATAAACATGGGCGAAATAAAGGAGGGTTTCAGTGGTACTAACGTTGAAGTAACCGGCGCTGCGCGGTTTTATCGCGCAGCGTCCGAGTTGACTGCCGGGTTGGGCGGTAACGCTTCAATAGAGCGAAGGATTGCCCGCACGATTGCCTCCCTCTTGAAAAGATCATCCATTCTGTTTGGCGTATCAATATTCAGTGCGAAGAATACGGAGCCAGTCGGCCACTCAACCCATCCTACCCACCAACCCATACGGCCTTCCCAGCCCGTCTTTGCACGCAGTATCCAGTTGCGACCGGCTTCCACAATCATGAGATCCTTGACCAAGCGCTGATGTTCTACCCGAAAGGGCAGCTCGTTACGATAGAGCTTCCTGAGAAATGCAATTTGCTCCTGCGCCGAGATTGCAAGGCTGCCTTCTATCCAGTAATCGCCATTACTTGTCGAAGGATCGGCGTTGCCATAGTCGATTTTCTTCAAATAGCGCCGAGCTTTGTCATCACCAATTTCCTTTGCAAATAGCTCATACACCCAAACAGTAGAATTCCGCATTGCTGATCGCAAATCTTGGTCTTGATTGTGGCCTGCAAAGCCCCTGTTAACGCCGTCCCATCGAAAAATCTGGAACTCATCACGAACAGCGCCTGCATCAAGTGCAAAAAGTGTATGAGGTATCTTGAATGTCGATGCAGGCGAGTAGCGTTTCTTCGATCGCACAGGATCAAAAACCAACATGGCACGATCCGCTTGGCGTTCGTCTGCCACAACTATCGTGCCTTTGGCTTGAAATTCGCTGAAAAACTTCCTCCAGTCAGAACGTTCTAGCGTGCCTTCTTGCGCATGCGCGAAAGTGGCAAGAGAAAAAATGGAGAAAAGTATCGCGAAGATTCGGATTGCCATTAACTTTTCCTTAATGCCCAACGTTTGACATGAGGGGCGGCCAAGGGCGCCAGCCCTTGGACGTCCCCCTCGATGGAAGGGTTAGGCAACACTGCGTGTTCGCTCGAATGCCTGGCGTGTTTGAACCATGTACACGGCTGGACCATCTGGGGTGGTTACGGTACCTTGCCTCTCAAACCCCGCTTTCTCGTAGCATCGGATCGCTCGCAAGTTGCTCGGCGACGGGTCCGTTTGGATCTTGGTGACCTCGGGATCATTGAACAGCAACTCAACCAGAGCTCGAACCAGCTTGGTTCCCAAGCCTTTGCCCAGTTGTGATGCATTCGCCAGTGACTGGTCTATTCCGCGTACTCCTGGATCGGTTTCTTCTTCCCACCATCCGTCCCCGCTTCCAAGAGCAACGTACGACTGGGCATACCCAATCGGCTCTCCATTCAGCATTGCAATGTATGGAGTGACGGACTCTTGCGCTAAAACGCTTGGCAAGTACTGTTCCTGTACGTCAGCAAGTGTCGGGCGTGCTTCTTCTCCGCCCCACCACTCGACGATATGAGATCGATTTAGCCACTCATAGAGCATCGCAAGGTCATGCTCAGTCATGAGGCGCAGTGTGACGGAATCGGTGCTGTTGGTCATGGGATTTTCTCTCTTGCCGTCTAACTTTGTTTTAGGGCGACTGCCCTGCTGCGTAACATCGTTGCTGCTCCATAACATCAAACATCGACCCACGGCGTAACGCGCTTGCTGCTTGGATGCCCGAGGCATAGACTGTACAAAAAAACAGTCATAACAAGCCATGAAAACCGCCACTGCGCCGTTACCACCGCTGCGTTCGGTCAAGGTTCTGGACCAGTTGCGTGAGCGCATACGCTACTTGCATTACAGTTTACGAACCGAACAGGCTTATGTCAACTGGGTTCGTGCCTTCATCCGTTTCCACGGTGTGCGTCACCCGGCAACCTTGGGCAGCAGCGAAGTCGAGGCATTTCTGTCCTGGCTGGCGAACGAGCGCAAGGTTTCGGTCTCCACGCATCGTCAGGCATTGGCGGCCTTGCTGTTCTTCTACGGCAAGGTGCTGTGCACGGATCTGCCCTGGCTTCAGGAGATCGGAAGACCTCGGCCGTCGCGGCGCTTGCCGGTGGTGCTGACCCCGGATGAAGTGGTTCGCATCCTCGGTTTTCTGGAAGGCGAGCATCGTTTGTTCGCCCAGCTTCTGTATGGAACGGGCATGCGGATCAGTGAGGGTTTGCAACTGCGGGTCAAGGATCTGGATTTCGATCACGGCACGATCATCGTGCGGGAGGGCAAGGGCTCCAAGGATCGGGCCTTGATGTTACCCGAGAGCTTGGCACCCAGCCTGCGCGAGCAGCTGTCGCGTGCACGGGCATGGTGGCTGAAGGACCAGGCCGAGGGCCGCAGCGGCGTTGCGCTTCCCGACGCCCTTGAGCGGAAGTATCCGCGCGCCGGGCATTCCTGGCCGTGGTTCTGGGTTTTTGCGCAGCACACGCATTCGACCGATCCACGGAGCGGTGTCGTGCGTCGCCATCACATGTATGACCAGACCTTTCAGCGCGCCTTCAAACGTGCCGTAGAACAAGCAGGCATCACGAAGCCCGCCACACCGCACACCCTCCGCCACTCGTTCGCGACGGCCTTGCTCCGCAGCGGTTACGACATTCGAACCGTGCAGGATCTGCTCGGCCATTCCGACGTCTCTACGACGATGATTTACACGCATGTGCTGAAAGTTGGCGGTGCCGGAGTGCGCTCACCGCTTGATGCGCTGCCGCCCCTCACTAGTGAGAGGTAGGGCAGCGCAAGTCAATCCTGGCGGATTC
The DNA here is from genome assembly GCF_033439925.1 of Acinetobacter sp. 16. Classification (NCBI taxonomy): domain Bacteria; kingdom Pseudomonadati; phylum Pseudomonadota; class Gammaproteobacteria; order Moraxellales; family Moraxellaceae; genus Acinetobacter; species Acinetobacter sp. 16. Next base: position 54,826 of record NZ_CP137747.1, on the reverse strand, counting down.
ACTACCCCTGCGCGAAGGCCATCGGTGCCGCATCGAACGGCCGGTTGCGGAAAGTCCTCCCTGCGTCCGCTGATGGCCGGCAGCAGCCCGTCGTTGCCTGATGTCTTTGCACATTAAAGACTTAAACTGATGAATCATAAAATCAATAACTTACATTAGGTATGATTCAGTAAATTTACATTATAGTTCTAAACTCAATGAACTTTGAGTTTAGATAACCAATCCATTTATGACATAATAGTTGTAAATTTACTTATGTTTGAGTTTACCTATTCCAAATATCCAATAAGTAAATAAAACGGTGATTGCAAGTGATATAAAAATGACTATTGGGGATGGTACTTGCATTGGACTCAACCAAAATCCAAATAAAATACATGCAACAAATGCACTGCTACAAAGAAACAACTTAAAAAATACCACAAGTATTGAATCTGATTTTTTCGTAATATTCATTCAAACTTCCTCTTTGAGTTTACAACTATATTGTTAAAGTTTAGAACATTAATGTCATTTTTGAGACTTTAATGGTCAGTCACATCTATGTATATTTTATATAAATAATTAACTAATAATAATACTTAATAGGTTCTGAAATTTTTCTTTTAGAAACATGATGTTAAATAGTATTGTGAGGTTTTAAATAGAAGTTGTGAGATATTGGATAAATCTTGTGAGGTTTTAAATATTCTTTTAAAATACAATATCTTATTTGCTTTTTGCATTTTTATGTGAGGTTTTAAATAGAACTGGTGAGATCTTAGATCCATATTGTGAGGTTTTAAATAGAAAAATGACTTAACGCTAAGTAATTGTATTATCATAAATTATTATATATTGTGAGGTTTTAAATAGAGTTATGTGAGGTTTTAAATAAAACTTGTGTATAAATGAAATAGTATATATATCTGTTGTAAGTTGTTGGATTTAAAGTTTTTTTATTTAAAAAATGATTAGAAGAATATCGAAAATTATGTTATATTTGTTGGAGTAGATTATATTCTATTATTAATAACGACTTAGTAATGAAATTATTATTGAGTTTCCTCCAACTTAATTAGGTGAGCTTTAGACATGACAACCATGACGGCAATTTTCCCTCACCATTGGGTGGTTGAGGAAAAAGACTGGAATCAAGTGGAAAAAAAACCTACTCAGCTTTCGCTATTAGATTTTCCTGAAAAAGAGTTGCCTTTTAATTTAAAGGACTCGAAGAACTGGAGTGAGCAAAACCCTAAGTTTCAAGAAAAGGTTATCTTGGAAAGTGGGCGTGATCATTTCATCATCGATTTTCGTATAGATCTTTCTGACCAAGAATTTTTCAATATGATCAACGATTACTTGTACTCTTTGGAAGCAAGAAGCACTGTCTTGGACTCTTTCGATTCTAGACTTGTACATACTGTCAATGCTTCTGAGATTTCAACCAGATTGGGTATCACAATATCTGATTTTGAGTTGAAGATGCAGAAATTAGCTACATCCTCATTTTCTGTTGAACAATATCGTAAAGTCATTCACTCTAAGACGAGCAAGCGTGAGCTTAAATTTTTGAAGCTGTTTTCAACGAATCTAGTCAGCGAGTATGTGAGTTTCGCTGTCGGTACTGAAGTTTTTTATAGTTTTAATTACACGCAGTACTTTGAGAAGTATTATCAAAAGGGCAGTTTGTATAGCAATATTATGAGCTTACCATTCGGAAAAGCCATCTAAAAGACTTCAATATGAAGTCTTTTTTTATATTGTGAGTAAAAGTCTATTTTTCTCACAATATAATTGTGTTATAAAGATAAAAATGATTTTTTCGGAATGGTAATGGAAACATTATTAGAATCAGGATCAGAGAGCTGTGCTCCTGATATGACAACTGATCTACAGGTATCAGAAGCAGCTGATCACCCTGATGTTTTTGGGTTTAAAACGGCCAGTGAATTTTCTTTACCAGTATCTCTTATTCATGTTACCCATCATTGCACGGTAGCAGAGCACAAGATTTGGTTATGTTTGCTAAGTCATGCTAGTGAAATTATCAAGCAGCAAAAATTGCAATTGAGTGCCGAGACAAATATAAATTTTAGAATACCTGTAGATGTAATTTTGTTCAAAACAGGATCTACAACGATAAGTCTAAAAACTTTATCTGCTTACCTTGAGCGACTGAAAGGTAATAATATCAAGATCGATCTATTGAATAAGCAGGGTTATCGTTCTATTACATCACACTTTAATTTTATTAATGACTTTTCCTTGATTTCTAATGATCAGACTCATTCTACAAATTTATTCTTTTCAGACATTGAGGATGAATCAGAGATTGAGACCGATGAAGAAGTAGTCCGTACACTTAGAAATAATCTATCTAAAATTGAAGTGGTTTATTCATTACCATCTTTTTTTACTTCAATTATTCAGGATACGATTTCGGTTCAGAAGCTCACGCATCTCTTTTCTTGGACAAATATTTTGTCTTTAACTGCATCTGGAAAAAAAGCAGGAAAGAATGAAAGTTTACTTTATTGTCTACTGGAATCATTGGGTGATAAGACCGAACTTGATTTTGAGACTTTTAAAGCATATCTAGGCTATCTAGATCCTAAGCAAGCGAAACGTCCAGAAGATAGATATTTAATTCGTGATTCTATCAAGCCTGCTATCAGTAATTTTAATGAAAATGAATTAATGTCATATACAATTGAATATGACTTTATTCGTGGACGCTATAAAAAAATTGATAAGATAATACTAGAAAAAAAGTATAAAACTCTCACCAATGAGGTTGAGTCTAAACAATGGCATATCATTCTAAATGAAGATATACCAATTCAGGAAAAAAGAATCTTAATTAAGCAAATTTTGCCAAACTGTGAAGTTTTGAATAATACTGATTCAGATTTAAGGATTGTTATCGAAGCAGTTAAGGACTATATCAAATCTTTAAAGAAAAAAAATAAATTAACGAATTACATAGGCGTATGCCGAAAGGGATTTAATGACCAGTGGGGTTTATCTGGAAAGACGCAACAGACTACAATTGTAGGGGATGAACAAATTGCGAACGCTGCCAGATCTGGAGTAAGTACTGCACTTGGAAAAAATCCTTTGCCGTTACAAAGAGCCATTAATCCTTTAGAGAATATTGCTAAAAAGATTCAGTATATCTTAAGTCTATTAGCAATGAATGGAGGAAAAAAATTCCTTTTGGAAGCGGTTGAACAAGATGGATATGATAATCTTGTTTTAAAATATTCCGAAGCATTTACTAAGTTTAATAATAAACTATTATTTACAGCTGAACATACTGAGCAAGTTTTTAATTTGGTATTTAGCAATGAAGATGTAAAAGTAAATTTTGATAAATTTGATAAAGTAAATTTTAATTATGTCCTGTCTGCTTCTATTGCATTATTCGTCTATTCAACTGTCATTTCACAGGATATAAAATCGTATAGTGATAATAACTTCCGCCAACCAGATTCCATGAGAAAAATTATTGAGGACATAATCAATTACATTGATTCAAATTGCTAATTTCAACTATATTACTTACACATCAAAATAAGGGTAACTTTAATGACCAGTAAATTCGATTTAGAAAATTATTCCGAAGTAGAATTAGGTGAGCTGATCCAAGAGGCAGAAAAATTAAAAGCTTCAAAAGCAGTTCAAACAAAAATTAATGCTTATGAGCAACTTTTAGAAATTGCTAAAGGTGTTGGATTGTCACTGGATGAGTTGATCCAGTTTGGTCAAGAAAATTCTAAGAAAGAACCTAAGAAAGTTGTCGAACCAAAATATCGTAATAAAACAAATCCAGATGAGACGTGGACAGGACGAGGTAAACATCCGAAATGGTTAGTAAATGAACTCGCTAATGGAAAAAACCTTTCTGATTTTCTGATTTAAAATTCACTCGCTTGATTGAAGCTCAACTTCATTTAAGCGAGACAAAATAGCCTAAGCAAATCTATTCGTCATTTTTCATGATATTAATTCTCTGATTTCCTTTTTCTGTTGTCTGTATTTTTCCCTTTTTATCTTTGGCCACATTTCTGTCCGCTTATTTCCGATTATGGAATTAGTCCGTTAATGGTATGATCCATTGGCGGTAGAAATCCCGACAATGGAATTTAGGGTAGGGAAGTACTGGAGGTATTTAATGAGTTGAGTCTTTATTGAAACCTGTAAAAACTGCTTAGGCTATTTTGATTTGTCGATATATGTTTTCTTTCACTGTTAGAAAATTTTATCAGATAAATTATTAGCTTACATTAATATTTTGTAGCAGGCTTAACTCGATATAGTATAATTAGGGTGTTGTAGGGCTGTTGAAAGTGTGGACGTGCTACAGATAAAGCTTCAGTGATTTATATATGAATATGTTAAAAGGGTATAGGCGTGGACTACATTTCGATGCTGTATATGGATTGGTTCATTATCTTACTATTGGCGTATATGGCAGCAGGCCTAGCGACTTATATGGTGATTGGCTTTGTTCCAGTAGGTAGGCGTAAACGTTTCTTTTTCACGGCTAATGCGCCTGTATTGATCGCTATTGCTGCCTTTTATTTTTTAGTGCCTGTGCCAAGCATTATTCAGAATAATTATATTAAATCAGTGTATAACCTGAAACTGAATACTGAAAATCCGTTCCTGTTCAATACGAGTGTCGCATTAGATAGACTATGTACTGGCCATAGTCTAAAAGGGTATCAATATTTCATGTTTCAAAAGGCTTATCGTGAAGATATGGATCTAACCTTTAAAAAGTCTAAATCAGGGATCACATTCTCTAATATGGATCATATCGTTGGCCAAGATCAGGATAAAATCTGTGATATGAAAATTTGAATTCAATATTGTTATTCATTTATATGTTTAATTAATCATTACTCTGTTTGTCGATACTTATAAAGCAGTATGATTGATACCAAAAAATATTATGCACAATAGAATGGTTAATACAAAATAAAGTATGATACCCGTGTTCATAATTCGTTGTTGTGGTGAAATCTCAGAAATAACATCCTCCATGATATTTTCATAGAAAAATTTTGAGAAAACACTAAATGCTAGAATGCAAAAAAGACAGACCATAAAGGAAATGTTTAATAATAAAATGTCTGAATTGAGTTTACTGGCCGTGATGACGTGGACAATTAAAACAGGCACAACCATTATGGGTAGATAAAACGTTTTATTTAAATTATTAAGCATTTTAAGGTCTCCTGTACTCTTTAAAATTTGCTTATTTATTTCTACTGCGAGTTGCACGATACTCAACTACATAGCAAGGCTTGCATAAAGAAGACCATTGCTGTTTGCCATCCCTAAACCCATTCTTATAGAAAAATTCATTATCAAAAGGAAAATAAGATAGACATTTTGTGCATCTCTTTTCTATGCCAAGTACCGTATTAATATATATAGGTAGAGCTGTTGATTTTGGAACTGGAGTCATCAATTTTTCTGGCGTGATCTGGAAATGATTAATCAAACAAATAGTTGATGATCCCGAAGTATTCCTTTTCAAGTTCATTCAAATTACTTTTTTTCCCTGCACAGATCCGTTTACCGACTGAAGACAGAAAGGCTGTACCCTGAATATGTTCCAGATAATAATCAGCCGTCCCATCACTATAGGAAAGGCCTAATTTCTCAGCCACACGTACACCATTTTTCTCTTGGTTTTTCCATGCCAATAATAAGGACATGGCAACCTGATGAGATCCACTAGGTACGAAAAAAACACCATAACTGCGGTCGTAGACAAAAGGCTTGCTAAGATCCGCTTGATCGATGGATGAGGGGAGAGACATTTTGGCATTACACATTGCATTCCACATCTGGTCAGTTATCCAGTCAGGTCGTGTTATGGCCATAAATTTACTCGCTTTGTAGATGGTGTATTTGCATTGCCAATTTTACTTCACTTCTACAATTCATGTGCAGAATAATATCTAAAGCCTCATCTACAGTGGTTCGCATTGCATCATCGATATTGATCGTATAATAGAATGCTTTTCCTTTGGCTGCTATGCTGCTTATGAATGCCTTGTCAAATTCATTCCAAATTATACATGGGGCATTAATAGGCTTTGAATTAAGCGATACCAATGCTTTACACAGCTCACCAATGTTGATGAGATCCTTTGGATCAGGATCATCGATTGTGACTTCTTCATCAGCATTAATTATATGTCTCCAAGCTTTGGTTTGGATACGTTCCAAGCGACATAGGAAACGTCCTAGTTTTAAGTCAAAGTCGGTGGCTCTATTAGCTAAGGGGTTTTTAAGAAGACTGTTAGCTTCAATATGGCCACCCATACGTTCAATGATATTCATTGTGCATTTTCCTTTTGGTAGAAGTTTTTAATGCAATTTAAAATTGCTGTCTATAATTCTGAACTCTTGAGATTTTTCGTAACCAAGCAATCTTTCGACCGCACTGATCCACAAACTAATCCTAATTTTTTGAACCTCGTAAGAACCAAGTGGATCAAATTCAGGAACGATATAAGCTCTGCGCTTAACTGCCCTTTTAACAGCATTCAATACCAGATCTGCAACCTCCTCATTGTCACATTCAAGAATTGAAGTGTAGTCTGGATGGTCTTTATTGGTTTTGATCAAAACACCATGCCAATTGACTGCAATACGAAACTTATAAATATGAGAAATATCTACCGTATACCCTAAATAAATTCGGCGTTTTTGAATTTCTTCAGTAGCAATATCAAGTTCAAGCTGATCGTTCAATTTCATAGAGCAGTTCTCATTGCGTCTTATGTTCATTGTACATATTAAATATTATATGTACAATGAACATATAATATTTAATTGTTAAAGATGTTTCAAAGAACATACAAACTGATTAACCCTAATGTGTACAAAGAACATATAATAAGTTTAGAAATATTTTTTGAGTAGATGGCACTTTTTACAGACTGAGTGTTTCATTTGAGAATGAATCTCTTTATGCTGTGTCATTTATTCCAATATGATAAATCTAATATTACTGATGGCTGAGCCACAGAGAGAGGGAAGATCGAATGGTATACCTTAAGAACAAACTTGTTCTCACTTTATCTTGCATGTTTTTATCAGGCTGCATGACAACAACAAATTTTCAGTTATCTGGCATACAGCGTAAGCAGTTTATGCTGATTCCCTCCAGTGAGTACTTCACACAGGCGAACCAGAATTATCAAAATTTGATGAATGGTTATAAAAGGGCAGAGTAAAACTTGAAGTGCGACATAAACCACCTAATTAATTTAAAGGGTTTATGGAGTATATAAAATTGTCATACCATCATCTTAACTTTGAAGATCGTACTGCATTAATGCTTGAGTCAAGAAAAGAAGGCTTTTCAGCCAGAAAATTTGCTGAACTTATTAAAAGACATCCTAGTACGATCTATCGTGAGCTTAAAAGAAATAGCATCAATGACGTTTATCAAGCTCGATATGCTTCTGATAACACTTTTGCTAGACGTAGACGTGGTCACAGAAAACTCAAAATCGATTCAATCCTCTGGAAATTTATTGTTGAAGCGATCCGTTGTTTATGGTCTCCTCAGCAAATAGCAAAGCGTTTAAAGACATTTCCTGATTTGGATCAAACAATGAATGTAAGCCATACAACGATTTATTCAACGATACGAGCATTACCCAAGGGTGAGTTGAAAAAAGACTTATTATCCTGTCTACGTCATGAAAATAAAAAGCGAAAAGCTAACGGTGAACCTAAAAAAGATTCTATATTACAGGATATTAAAACTATTCATGAGCGCCCAGCCGAAGTTCAAGAAAGAAAAATACCGGGTCATTGGGAAGCTGATTTAATTAAAGGTAAAGACAATAAAAGTTCGATAGCAACACTTATTGAACGAAATACACGGCTCTGTATCTTGGCAACATTACCTGATGCAAAGGCAGAATCAGTGCGCAAGGCTTTAACTGAAGCTCTGAAATATTTACCTGCAGAACTGCGTAAAACGTTGACCTATGACCGTGGACGCGAGATGGCAGAACATAAAATACTTGAAGAAGATTTAGGCATAGATGTATATTTCTGTGACCCACATTCACCCTGGCAAAAAGGCACATGCGAAAATATGAATGGTTTAATTAGGCAATATTTACCTAAAGGGATTGATTTAAATCAGGCAGATCAGCATTATTTAAATCAAGTTGCCATGTCACTGAATACTCGTCCTAGAAAAGCGTTAGATTGGCTTACACCATTAGAGAAATTTGCTCAGCTTGTTGATTATCATAAGACTTTTCAAACTGTCGCACCTCATGTTTGAATTCGCCAAGTAAGGGTGTACTGGATAGAAAACCAGATATGACCAAAAGAGTCCTCACTATTGCACAGCGCATTACTGCACAAGTTGAAACTATTAAACCTGCTACTAAAGACTGGACGTGGGAAATGCACGTCATTAACACCTCAACGGTGAATGCGTTCTGCACAGGGCAGGGCAAAATGGCGGTTTTTGAGGGCATGATTACTACGCTTAAACTTACCGATGATGAACTTGCTGCAATTATTGGTCATGAAATTGCACACGCCTTACTTGAACATGGACGAGAACGTGCTTCAACGGATCTGGTGACGAATCTGGCTCTAGGTCAAATTGGCGGTGATGCGCAAACCATAACCTATTACGTGTCGAAATTAGGCCTATCACTACCTTTTAGTCGTCATCAGGAAAGTGAGGCAGATCTTTTGGGTTTACAAATAGCAGCCAAAGCAGGTTATAACCCAAACGCAGCGATTAGTTTGTGGGCTAAAATGGGGGAATTGCAAAAAGGATCTAATAACAAACTTTCAGGGCTTTTAAGTACACACCCTATACCTGCTGAACGTATGAAAGCACTTGCATTGGCTGCACCAAAATTCATGCCTTTTTATCTTGAACATAAATACAAATAAAGTACAAGATTCAGCAACTCACAAATCATGTGGGTTGCCTTACTTTAAATAAAAACAATAAAGACAAATTTAAAACTTTGAAAATATCTCAAATAGTTCTATTATGTACAAAGAACATAATAGAATGACTGCTATGACACTAATCAATTTTAAGCTGCACCCTAGTTTTATTCATAGTGCGATCAAAGATCAAGCGAGTGGAATTGATAAAGCGATTGCAGAACTCGTTATGAACTCTCTTGATGCAGGTGCAACAAGAGTAGATATTCACGTCAATGAAATTGATGAAAAATATCATTTCACAATTAAAGACAACGGTAAAGGTTTTACCCAAGATACAATTGAAAATTACTTTGCTTGGTTCGGTGCTCCTCATGATGAGGGTGATGCAATTTTTGGGAAATTTCGTCTCGGCAGAGGTCAAATTTTTAACTATGCTTCAACGGAATGGTTCAGCAATCAATTCGCCTTAAAAGTAGATATTGAAGAAGCTTTGAACCAAAAAAGCGATACTTTGGGTTTTGATTTTGATGAAGTCAAAACTTCTAAAGTTAAAGGTTGTGAGATTAAAGGCATTATTTATGAAAAGTATGGTAGAGATAACTTCTCAATTCAATCTTTTAAAGAAAATCTAAAGGATATTATTGAATACATCGATTTGCCTGTCTATTTTAATGGTGATCTTTTAAATACACCCAAAAGAAAAATACGTTCTACCTTAAATAAAGGCGATATACTTTTTGAAGATGACCTTGCATATTATATTTTAAAAAGATCTGCCGATAGTTTTGAAATATATAATCTTGGCGTTCGAGTTCCTTATACATGGTATGAAGAAAGCCTATTAAAAGGTATCATTATCAGCAAAAAGCCGTTTATGCTTACAGCTTCCAGAAATGAAGTTATAGTAGATCGCTGTCCAATATACAAACAAATTATTTCAAACATCACAAACTTACATGAAGAAAAATATTTAAATAAGTTTTTGTATAGAGAAGTTCAAAAAAATAAAAAAAAGAAGAAAGTTATAGATGAGAGTGCTGCTATTCATATTATTGAAAATATCATCAAAAATAAAACTGTTTATGACGCAAAAATTATTCTTGAAGCTTTCCGATCTCCACTATTTGAAGATTACAAGAACCGAACTTTGTCTGCTGTTGACTTAGTAAGTACTAAAGCCATTATGCTTTTTAATGAAGACTATGATTATACAAAAGTTGAAAAAATTGAGAGCAAATTCGATGCTTTAATTGTAGATGAGAATAGTACATTAAGATCATTTTTGAATAACTTCTATTATTCCTATAGAACTGCATGGCAACAAGATTTTAATGCACAGGCAACTTATTTGTCACCTTTAGAACAGTTCTTGTTCATTATTAAAACCATGCTCAATCGCTTTAGCAATAAATTCTATGATGTACCTGAAGACATACATTACAGCACGGCTATTGAGTCACTGGTTGAAGATCGAAAGATCTTTGCTGATAACGAGCTAACCTCTGATGGTAAACAGTACTTAAATTTCCTGAACCATATCAATGATCGCCTGTTTGAACTACATGGCCGTGTTTTCAATCAAGAAAAGCGTGTAATTCATCTTGGTGAAGCTCCAGATGCAGAAGCTTGGACTAACAACAGTGGTTACATTGTTTTCAGTACCAATACTCAAAAATATTTTAACGAAAAACAATATTTAAGACTTTTATTGATCCTGATACACGAATATTGTCACAAGGACTCATCAGAAAAAGCCCATGATATTGAATTTTATCAAGAGTTTCACGATTTCATAATTGAAAAGGATCTGAATTCTGTATTAGAAAACTATATTTCCGCTTCTCTGGCCAGTACGAATAAGGAACAGATCTGCCTAGAACTTCCAAAACAAGAAGAAGCCAAAAAGGACGATTTAATTGTCCAAAGACTAACTAGCCTCATCAATTCGCCTACGCATAAGAATACATTAATGCTTGATGCACTTATAAAAGATATGAATCTTAACTTCTATGCAGCGGATAATAAGACACTTTTTGGTGTCAAATATAATACGTTTAGAGGATGGGTAACAGATCCAAGTAGTACCCGACATCGTAACCCTAGACCAGCTGTATGGAATAATTTTATATATAGTTTGATTGCTCATCGATTAGGATTCAAAGATACTAATGCGTTCCTAAAATTGAGTATGGAGCTTCCAAACGAGTATGGTCTGTCAGAGGGGAATTAATCAATGCTTAATTTTATCTATGATGCTTACCAGTACCATAAGTTTTATTCAAGAAACAACTTACAGCGTAATAGAACTAGCTTTTTAAAGCTGACACATATTCTTAAAAATGAGAAGTTTATTGATTATTTCGAGCTGCTTAACCTACATTTGTTAAGAGATTTAGATTCTAAGGAATATCAAAATAATAAACTTGTCACTCATAATCGAAATATGGAATCTAATCGTTCTAAGCTATTTTCCATACTAAATAGTTTAATCGATAGACATGACAGTGATTACACATTAAATCTAGCAGATGTTAAATTTATTAAAGGGCAGAGTAAAACTTGAAGTGCGACATAAACCACCTAATTAATTTAAAGGGTTTATGGAGTATATAAAATTGTCATACCATCATCTTAACTTTGAAGATCGTACTGCATTAATGCTTGAGTCAAGAAAAGAAGGCTTTTCAGCCAGAAAATTTGCTGAACTTATTAAAAGGGCTTTGTTGCATAAATAAATTTCATCCCCATACATGTTAGATGAATACAGAATCAAAAAGCCGATACAAAACAACGAACTGGTCTGAGTACAATCAGGCTTTACGTCAACGGGGTGCTTTCACCATTTGGTTTGATCCCCAAATGCAATGGTCTGCAACACCTACTGGAAAAAAAGGACGGCAACCTACCTACACTGATATAGCAATTCAATTTGCCCTGACGATACGAAACCTGTTCCAACTGGCTTTACGCCAAACACAAGGTTTCATTCAAAGCCTTTTGCAAATGGCTCACCTCGACTGGAATGTTCCAGACTTCTCAACATTGAGTCGGCGAGCAGATAAGCTCCAGCCACTTCTACATAAATCAGCAAAAAATCCACAGGAAGACTTGCATATTTTAGTTGATAGCACAGGGATCAAAGTTACAGGTGATGGGGAATGGGTGCGTAAAAAACATGGCGTAAACCAACATCGACAATGGCTGAAATTACATCTTGCGACAGATGCAAACAGTGGAGAAATACAAGCGGTTGAAGTCACGACCTGCCAATATGGTGATGCTGAAATGCTCCAACCTCTTTTAGATCAAATTGATGAACCCATTGCATCTGTCACGGCTGATGGTGCTTATGACACAGTGAATTGTTATGATGCGATTTTGAAACGGCAAGCAAATGTAATTATCCCTCCTCGTTCCAATGCTGCTTTATGGGCGGAAAATGAAATTGGTAAAGCAAGGAATCATGCAGTACAAGGCTGTTGGGACAAGGGTCAAAAGCAGTGGAAACGAGATATTGGTTATCATCGACGATCCCGAATAGAGGCTAAAATGTTTGCCTTGAAACGACTTGGACAAGGTGTATCTAGTCGATGCTTTAATCGTCAGGTGGTTGACTTGCAAATAAGAGTCGATATTTTGAATAAATTTACTCAACTTGGTACAGCTAAAACGGTGGCTGTTGCATAAATATCTGAAGATTAGAACAACTCTACCTTTCGTCTATTTGTGCAACAAAGCCTATTAAAAGACATCCTAGTACGATCTATCGTGAGCTTAAAAGAAATAGCATCAATGACGTTTATCAAGCTCGATATGCTTCTGATAACACTTTTGCTAGACGTAGACGTGGTCACAGAAAACTCAAAATCGATTCAATCCTCTGGAAATTTATTGTTGAAGCGATCCGTTGTTTATGGTCTCCTCAGCAAATAGCAAAGCGTTTAAAGACATTTCCTGATTTGGATCAAACAATGAATGTAAGCCATACAACGATTTATTCAACGATACGAGCATTACCCAAGGGTGAGTTGAAAAAAGACTTATTATCCTGTCTACGTCATGAAAATAAAAAGCGAAAAGCTAACGGTGAACCTAAAAAAGATTCTATATTACAGGATATTAAAACTATTCATGAGCGCCCAGCCGAAGTTCAAGAAAGAAAAATACCGGGTCATTGGGAAGCTGATTTAATTAAAGGTAAAGACAATAAAAGTTCGATAGCAACACTTATTGAACGAAATACACGGCTCTGTATCTTGGCAACATTACCTGATGCAAAGGCAGAATCAGTGCGCAAGGCTTTAACTGAAGCTCTGAAATATTTACCTGCAGAACTGCGTAAAACGTTGACCTATGACCGTGGACGCGAGATGGCAGAACATAAAATACTTGAAGAAGATTTAGGCATAGATGTATATTTCTGTGACCCACATTCACCCTGGCAAAAAGGCACATGCGAAAATATGAATGGTTTAATTAGGCAATATTTACCTAAAGGGATTGATTTAAATCAGGCAGATCAGCATTATTTAAATCAAGTTGCCATGTCACTGAATACTCGTCCTAGAAAAGCGTTAGATTGGCTTACACCATTAGAGAAATTTGCTCAGCTTGTTGATTATCATAAGACTTTTCAAACTGTCGCACCTCATGTTTGAATTCGCCAAGCTTCCCGTGATGCAGTCTTCTATAATTTATTTGATAATGTTTATGACTGGTGGGAATATACTTTAACAAAAGGAAACCGCTGTTTAAGTCCAGAGGTAGTAAAAGAAATACTAGATTTTAAAATTGAAAAGATTGATAAGATTATTCATAGTGAAGATTTTAAAAGAAACCATTCCAATTTCACCAAATTTTCTTGGCATAAAGGTATTGCTGCTGAAAATGGAGGTGGTTCACATCGATTAGCTTATGTAATTAAACTTTGTCAGTTTTTTAATATTAGTGCTCCTTACAAAACAAATTTAATAACCTATTCTTTAAATAGAGATACTTTGGAAAGCTTGTTTTCAGATTTCTCAATTTATATTTGTTTTGACTTTCTTGTTAATAGTTTCCATACATTGCTAAGAAAGGGAAATAATGATGATATTGAATATTACAGTTATACATATTCACCCTCATTCAAGAACAATGGAAAGCCAGATATAGTTTTTTTTATCATTAAGAATAACTATCAGTCAAAAGTATTTCGATACTTTTTGAACAAACACCTTAATTCTCAAGATGAGTTAAGGGGAATCCTGTATGACTTGATCCTGTAAGATAATGCCACTTTAAGGATGAATTCAAGATAGTATCAAAGTCTTTTATTTCAATAATATATTTGATTTTTGGTTGTAAAACACAATATTCTTCAGCTGAATGGCCAATGTAACTTTATGCCACTTTAGCAATGGCTCAGTTTCCACGAAAGGTTTTAAATAATGGCAAACTTACCTAACTCTTACGCTCTACCTCTAAAAATTGTTTCTACACGCCTCAACCACATGAAAACAGAATTAACTGGTGTAATGAAAAAGATTGAGCAAAGAGCAATATACAATCAGAAAATGAGGAAAGACCATTCCGATGATATTCAATTATTGCTGACATGGGACGATTGGATCTACGCAGCACTTGATTGCAACCATGAGCTTAAGCAGGCCAGAATCGCAAAAGAGAACGAAATAGCACGGCAGACAAGTGTTATTGAAAAAATGCTCAACAATTATAATAACAATCTGCCTTTTGGTAAGGGAATTGATAAAGGCAAATCCGCAAACGGATCTGTATATGAGCAGGCTTTACAGAATATTAAAGGTGTTAAAGGCTATAAACCTGCATGGGCAAGCAATCTCAAAGTCGGTGATCATATCCCTAAAGAACTGCTCGATGAGCTGCCAGTAACCACAGGAGAATTGGTAACACTTGGGAACTGGATGCTGACCAAAAATATTTATCGTTTTGAAGATATTGTGATTAATGAAATTCTGAAAACAGGTTTCGATGGAGTCATACCGAATTATATTATCAATCTTCCTGATCTATGTATTTATATCCAAACTGACAATGCCAAGCTTATGTTTGAAGAAAATCTGGTGATGGGAGTACTTTTCTGCGTTACTGAGCTTTGTGGACAGCGAGTTTTGGTTTCTACCATGTATTTAGATACTGGTATGCCTCGAACTATCGTAATCACGCTAAATGAAGATCTGGATATTGAATCAAGTCTAGGTGATTTTGTTGATGAGTTTCAGCAAGACTATGATCCTGAAACCATGCAGGATGATTTAAACGTTAGAATTGAGATCCAAAAAAAATTAATCAACCTTGTACTCTGGTTTAGCCAACAAAAACCTGAAATTTCACCTCCGATCCCAGAGGGCACTAAACCTGTTCAATTCACTCATGTAAAGAAAGAGAAACGTCTTTTTGAAGCATCTAAGTATAAAACTTATATGATTGGTACGGAAACAGCCAAAGAGTTTACTAAAATTTATCAGGAATTAGAGACAGCAAAAACTCAGGCCAAAGGTTCAGGTAAACGAACTCCTCACCTAAGACGTTCTCACTGGCATTTGTATTGGTATGGAAAGAAAGGGAAAAATGAACGTTATGACTTTAAGTTGTTGCCGATCACTATGGTAGGCGGTATACCGAAAAATTAAATATAATTCTCAAAAAGCAGTAGAAATTTAACACGTTTGGCAATTAAAGCTTGTAGTGAATCTCTACTGCACAAATACTGATAAATTAATTAATAACTAAAACAAAAGTTTGTAAAAAAATAAAGGTCGCAAAAGCGACCTTATAAACATTTGAGTCCGAACGACGCCCGAAGTTCTTAAAAACTTAAATGAATAAAATTCGAAAACTTTACTCAAATTTTTAAAAACTTAGTGACACGAAATCAAAGATTAGGTATCACACCTCGCTCAACGCTTAATTTGACAACTGCGTGCTGACTAATATCATGTGGCTTCAAGGTTGTCTTAGCCAATGTAACGTCTTTCAGCAAGAACTCAATTAATATAGTATCATCAACGCAGAAAAAGTCAATTCTGTACTTTATAAACCTTTAAAAACTGTAACTTATGCAATTATCACCTACTCTAGTCACTGTAAATCAGGATCAATTTTGGGAAATAAATGGAAATATTGACCTTGCCATTATACCTGCAAATACAATTGATGGGATTCCTTTTGAACTTCCTATTAGACTTCAAGATGGTAATAAAGCATTTGGATACAAGCACATTCTAGAGCGACACGGTCATGAATTTACTAAATTAAGGCCACCTTGTGATGTTTTTGAATTTATATACAAAAAATTAGCACAAGGTGGAGCATTTCATTATCAGACACATAAAAGAAAAACACTATTTATGAGTATGCACCCATCAGGTGTTCTTATACTTGAGTACGTTAAAAATGGTAAAAACTCCTATTTATCTATTGTAACCTGCTACACAAGACAACGTGGTGTAGATGGAGATCGTGTTGGAAGTTACTCTAGTCGTTTCCAAGTAAAGCCAAGTTTAGTTCAGCCAATTAATGTCAGTAATTTACAGGCTAATGGACAACAGAATACTGTCCAAGAGATAGCAGCTACAGAGACAATTGCTGTGACAAACGATTCTGCTTAATAATATCGAAAACCTATAAATAATAAATCTGTTGTGTTTTCTATGGATTAAATACCATAGAGAATCTTTAACCGTTCTTTCTCTTTTTCAAATTCAGTCTCAAAATCAAATCCTATATGTCTTTTACTCCATTTTGAAGAATAGCTCAAAGCAATCCAAGCATCATAATGAATAAAAGGATTAAGTCCGATAGTGTTCCCAAGATTTTCATCCACATAAGTCGATAAAGTAATATCTAAGTGCATTCGACAGCTTTTTTTGAAATCCCAATCATTTACAAATAATAGGGTTGCAGAATATGCCATTAAAGGATTATTTGCTCTCGCTTTAGCAACGCTACGTCCTAGTTTTTGATAAAAAAACTCACTGTGATCAATAATATGCAATGATAGTCGTGTAGCAAGTTTATATTTTTCATCAAGCCTAGATCTATCAAACTCATACATACCATGATTTTTTTTTGATAGAGAAATGGCTTTTCTAATAATAGATTTTTTTGATAATATATAATTTAATCCATTAATATCTCTAATATCATAAGGATACATAAAATTAGTAGCTAAAGATTCATAAACCTCCTCATCTAAATCAAACCAATCATTCTTCAAAAGCTCGGCGAATTCAAACATGAGGTGCGACAGTTTGAAAAGTCTTATGATAATCAACAAGCTGAGCAAATTTCTCTAATGGTGTAAGCCAATCTAACGCTTTTCTAGGACGAGTATTCAGTGACATGGCAACTTGATTTAAATAATGCTGATCTGCCTGATTTAAATCAATCCCTTTAGGTAAATATTGCCTAATTAAACCATTCATATTTTCGCATGTGCCTTTTTGCCAGGGTGAATGTGGGTCACAGAAATATACATCTATGCCTAAATCTTCTTCAAGTATTTTATGTTCTGCCATCTCGCGTCCACGGTCATAGGTCAACGTTTTACGCAGTTCTGCAGGTAAATATTTCAGAGCTTCAGTTAAAGCCTTGCGCACTGATTCTGCCTTTGCATCAGGTAATGTTGCCAAGATACAGAGCCGTGTATTTCGTTCAATAAGTGTTGCTATCGAACTTTTATTGTCTTTACCTTTAATTAAATCAGCTTCCCAATGACCCGGTATTTTTCTTTCTTGAACTTCGGCTGGGCGCTCATGAATAGTTTTAATATCCTGTAATATAGAATCTTTTTTAGGTTCACCGTTAGCTTTTCGCTTTTTATTTTCATGACGTAGACAGGATAATAAGTCTTTTTTCAACTCACCCTTGGGTAATGCTCGTATCGTTGAATAAATCGTTGTATGGCTTACATTCATTGTTTGATCCAAATCAGGAAATGTCTTTAAACGCTTTGCTATTTGCTGAGGAGACCATAAACAACGGATCGCTTCAACAATAAATTTCCAGAGGATTGAATCGATTTTGAGTTTTCTGTGACCACGTCTACGTCTAGCAAAAGTGTTATCAGAAGCATATCGAGCTTGATAAACGTCATTGATGCTATTTCTTTTAAGCTCACGATAGATCGTACTAGGATGTCTTTTAATAAGTTCAGCAAATTTTCTGGCTGAAAAGCCTTCTTTTCTTGACTCAAGCATTAATGCAGTACGATCTTCAAAGTTAAGATGATGGTATGACAATTTTATATACTCCATAAACCCTTTAAATTAATTAGGTGGTTTATGTCGCACTTCAAGTTTTACTCTGCCCTCTTTATCGACAATATATTTTTCATCATTCCTTTTTGAGCGAGTAATAGATTTTCTTAAAACATTTAATTGATGCTTACTATACTCTACCAAAATATCTTGGTTAGAACGCATTTCATAAAACCACTTCCTCATATTGCGAATATCTGATTGATTAAAATAGTTATTATATATAGCTGAACAAACTAATTTTCGGATTGCTTCTGTAACCTCATTACCAGATCTTGATAAATTTATAACTGAATCCTTTTCAACGTGAATAAGACTATCCTGACCAGAATAGTAGTCACAAAATAATAAGTGTGCATCAACACCATTATTGTTTTTAAATGCAAAATGAGCCTGTTTTACAGCTATATTAGAGATAGGGGATATGCTTTCATTGACCACTCTAGCTCCAACAACACCACAGCAAGGACATACAATATCAATTTTTACAAATTCCGCAAAATTTTTATCTTTAAGATGGTCGTTAAAAAGACGTTTCAATTGCTCTACATCTAGCTCTCTTTTGAAACTTTTTGAGTATGCTGTAATTGCCATAGTAAAGCCCTGACATGGTTATATCATTATGGAATTTAAAAAATCTATTCTTAGATTCTATCTATTAAATTGTTCAAATGTAATTGTTTTTGAATTATATTTATTCATATTTTTCAATAAAATACTTTTACCACTATACAACTCAGCATTATATTGATTAAGAAAATAATATATAAATACATGAACTTATTTTTAACTATAAATTATTCATTATTTTAAACCATGTTTGATTTCAATGTTTTGTATATATATCATTCATCTTGAATTTGTTACGTTTTCAAGATATGAAAAATCGATATTTCTTCCTCATTGATGTCAACAACTGCTACGTCAGTTGTGAGCGTGTCTTTAATCCTGCGCTTAGTAAGTGTCCAGTCATTGTACTTTCAAATAACGATGGCTGCGTTGTTGCACGTTCTCCAGAAGCAAAAGCACTAAAAATTAAGATGGGTGTACCAATTTTCGAAATAAGAGAAATAGTTGAAAAACATAAAGTCGTAGTCCTATCTAGTAACTATGCAATGTATGCTGAAATGAGTAGAAGATTTCATAATATTCTTAGGGAAATTACTTCGGAATCAGAGTGCGAGTCTTACAGTATTGATGAATCATTCATAGAAGTAACTGCCTATGTTAAAAATTATAATTTGACCCAATTTGCTCATTTCATATTACAACGTATTTTGATGTGGCTTGGTCTGCCATGTTGCATTGGTATTGGCCGAACTAAAACAGAATCCAAAATAGCTAATCATATTGCCAAAACCAATAAAGAATTTCAGGGGGTATGTAATCTCATAGAAATGGATAAAAGTATAAAAACTCAATTCTATTCAACCATTGAAGTGGGGGAGGTATGGGGAGTAGGGCGAAAAAATGGAAAAAAATTGAATGACTTAAATATTAAAACTGTATTGGATCTAGTAGCAAGCAATGCTAATGAGATCAAAAAGAGGTTCAGTGTCGTGATGGCCAGAACAGTTCTGGAGTTACAGGGAATCTCCTGCATTCCAATCGAGCCTTGTGCTCCTGATAAGCAGCAGATTATCTCATCGAGGTCTTTTGGGCAAAGAGTTACCAACATAAATGACTTGAAAGAAGCTATTGGTATGCACACACAAGATGCTGTAAGGCGATTGAGATCAGGAAGACAGCTTTGCAGTACCATAACTGTTTTCGCAGAATCCAGTTATTTTGATAAACGAGAATCCTACTATTCTCGATCAATTGTTTTTAAATTACCTGAAGCAAGTGATTGTGTTACGGATTTCGTAAAATTATCGACATACATGATAAATCATGTTTATAAATTTGGAGTAAAATTTAAAAAATGCGGAGTTGTACTTACTCAACTTGAACCGAAAAACAAACATACCTATGATTTATTAACTGACATGAAGATTGTTGAAAAAAAAGAAAATTTTATGATTGCTTATGAGGGTGTACATAATAAATATGGTAAAAAGAAACTTGCACTTGGTACTTGTTATTTACCAAATAGAAATTGGTCAATGAGTAGAGGAAATGTTACACGCAATCCTTTCTGTTGGGATGAGTTATTACGTGTTAATTAATGTCAAATCAAACTGTTTCACAACAGAGTTCCAATCTGGTTTAAAGCTATAAGGCATTAAAATGGAATTTAAAAACCCATAAAAAATATGGTGCGTTTCTTTATTAGTAACATTATTTTCTAACAATATGCTCTGAATATAATTAAACTTCCAACTATCATAGCAAATAACAATTTTATGTATGTTATGAAGATGACTTAATTCTGCCAAAGCTTTATTAATAATACATGATCGATTATCTAAATCAAATGCACGATCAATAAACCACGAATATAAAGCTTTCAATTTTTCGATTGAGGAAGTTATATGAGGTTGACTACAAGTAGCATTGATAGATGAAATTTGATTCTCAATTTCAAATTCAAGGCAAGCTTCGATTAGTTGCTCTTTTGACTTAAAGTGCCGATAAAAAGTCATCTTTGCCACAGAAGATTCTTCAATAATTCTATCGATACCCGCACGTCCAAAACATTGTTCACTAAAAAGTCTGTGAGCAGTCTGCAATATTATACTTCTCTTGGATGATGCACGATCAATGGTATAACTGACTGACATATTCATTCAATTAGCCTCAACTTGCGAACCTAAGTTTGCCAATAAAAATACAGTAATTGCATCAGCATTTTTGTCTACATCAAACTGATTTAGAATTTTTCTTAAATCCTGAATCTTTAATTCACTTAAAAGAATACTGCCAATTCCAGAAGCAATTAATGAGAAATTAAAAATGAGTAAAATTGCCCAATGCAAGTTTTTATTAGAAATATTATTTAAATACAAAATAACGAAAAGGAAAATTGAAAACTTGTAAGGGTTTTTTATATTTTCAACGAAATCAATAGACTCGAAATTTAGAAATGGAAAATATTTTTTTATGATAGATATATAATCATTTTTCATTAAACCAGGATGGTTCATGGCATTAATTAAGAAATGATTAGATTCAAGAATTTTTAAAACATGATCCTGTTCTTCTAGAGTACAATTAGAAATAGTAATATTATCAATTAAACTTGAAATATCAGAATGCAAACGAATTGGATTATCGGAAAATATAACCTGAGATTGAATATGACTTACAAACTCTTTCTGATATTTTAACAACAAATCTTCAATAGATTTAAAATCATACTTATTAGGTAGCAAATATTCATTGATTTCAAATTTATTTTGAAAGTTATCATTAACTGACATAATTATTCCTTACAAGTTCATTTAGAATCTTGAAAAAAATAAGACCTCGTAAGGTCTTATTTATAGTTCTAGAAAGATCGGGTAATTGAGTTATCAATCTTAAGATCTTTGTCTTGCTGAACCTTTTTGATATTTTCACGATCTGGATGGCATTCTAACAAGAAATCCATCATTTTGTCAGCATTACGAGTTTTATAGAATTCAGTCATGTTCTGTCTGAAATCAATAGCTTTTTCAGGAGGGATCTTAATTGCGTCCAAACCTGCACTAAGCAATACACCATTCATCATCAAATGAGCTGTGCGCTTTTCACCCTCAAATGTGAATTGGTTCAATGAACCGAAAAGAAAAGTAGCCATTCCTTTTTCTAATGGATTCTTTATTGAATTTAAAACTGCAATACCATCACTAAATTGCTTATTTAACTTGATAGCATCTTCTTCTGTCTTTATAGGCTTATGAGAATAATTATGTCTAATTGCAACGTGAGGCGTAAATGTTGTCTCTTTGCCTTCGCCCCGTAATACGCCTGCTTCAATGGATTCATCTTTAGAAACTAATCGATTAATTTCTAAATAATTTGATTTATCCAATCTAAACGTATTGTTGATTACAGATTCAGATACGAAGTTCGCTCCACTGATAAGATTCACAACTTGCTTTTGGTCACTTACACTGTGCCCCCCAACAGATTGGCCTTTTATCAGCTGCTTAATCTCATCCAGTGAATAGGGATTACCTGCCACAGCAGCAGATCCATGAACATGCTCTGCTAGAGTCATGTTAAAATTCTGAATTACTTGTGCTCGATGGTAGGTAGGTATTTCTTTCGGCATTAAATCAGGATTCCAATCAAATCCTAACTTTTCTTTAATGAAGCTCATATTGTCACCTTTAGTTATCAGATTCTCTATCAAAGATGAATCTTGGTTAACATTGTAATAAGCTTTTAATTGTTTTTCATAGCCTGTAGCAACCCATTTTGGTAAATCACGGTAGACATCATGGATAACACCGTTTTTCAATTCCATTACAAGACTATGTGGTTCATTCCTGACACTGTTATCAAAAACAAAAGTTTGATCAGCATACATAGATGCTTCAGCTATAAGAGGGATAACACGTTCATATCGTTGCCTAACTTTATCCTCATCCACACCATGCCCACCCTCCAAAACACGATCCTGAATACGCTCTAAAGCGAGTTCAGGAGAGTCTAAATGAATATGGTACAAGGTTACAAAATAGCCCTTATCTTTGGCTTCTTTGATGAGATCCAATTTGGATGGATGAGAGAAAACGGTTTCTGCTATAAATGATTTTTTATTATCTATATATCTTTGACGCTCTTGTTCAGCCCACTTCGCAGCTTCATAAGCGTGGCTAGGATCTTTGGTAAATTCACCAAAATGTTCCTTTTGCCAAACGTCCGCATTGATAAAGGCAATGTCAAAATTGAACTTTTCAAAGCGAGGTAAAATTTGTTCTTGTATTAGTGTAGATTTACCTGAACCATTTCCACCTGCGACTATAACTGCAAATTGTGGTTCAGGATTTTTATCACGTTCTGTCATAGCTTGCTGTGGACTCACTTGTTTTTTCTTGATTTTTTAATTTTTGTAGTTTCTCAGCTTTAGCTTTTAAAGTGGCACGTAATTGATCATTTACAGGGTGTTGAGGATTACGAGCAGCTGCTCGTTGATCTTCAAAAAGACCCTCAAGGATTTCCTTGCCAGATAGATGTTTTGCATCTTTTTCAGTCATAATATTCATATCATTGCACCTCTATGTGAAGATACTTTTCATTTGATTAAATTATAACATAAGTAGAATTTTCGGACTTTATTTTTGCAAATTTATACATATTTTTTCATTAAGAATTAACTTAAAATAGGAACTGAGCAAACTGGCTATCAGGGTAAAAATGTATATTGATAAATGGAGAAATAAATTAATCACAGAAAACAAATCACCTTTAACAATAAAAGGGTACGAGGAAGCATTGGTGCATTTTCTTGATTATATAAAGACAGATATTTTGGTTATTGAGAAATCTGACATATACCAATTTATTGCACATAGACAGCAATGTGGAATTTCAATAGACACCATAAAAAAGGAAATAGCAGGTATAAAAAACTATTTCAAATATTTATTTAATGAAGAAATTATAAATTCAAACCCAACCATTGATATTAAAATCAAAGGCGAGAATAAAAAACTACCAAATTATCATTCGATCAATGTTATGAATGATGTTCTTGATAATCCTGTAAAACCAGATCCAAAATATAAGACAAACCAGATTAGAGATCTAGCCTTAGTTGAAATTGCTTATAGCTCAGGATTACGACTTGAGGAATTACATAGTTTAGAAATATGCAAAATTAACACGGATGAAAAATTATTAAGAATAACTGGCAAAGGCAATAAAGAACGTATTGTTCCGATTGGCTCGAAAGCATTACAAGCCTTAGAATTATGGTTACTTGAACGTAATCATATAATGCAAAAGAATTTAAACCAAAACCATGATTATGTCTTTACAACTACTACAGGTAAGCAACTTTCTCGAACCCAAATTAATGAACGTGTAAAGAAGTTATTTAGGGATAAAGGCATAACTCAAAAATCAAATCCTCATACCTTAAGGCATACATTTGCCACTCATTTACTTTCATCTAAAGTAGGTATTCGGGATATTCAGGAAATGCTTGGCCATGCGGATCTCAATACCACGCAGATATACACTTTTGTCGATGAAACAACCATGAAAGAGGAATACAACAATACTCATCCAAGAGCAAAAAACGACCTTTATAAACCGTAAAGTAGGCTAATTATGTTAAATAAAAGATACATATTATTGATTCTAAACAAGTTTTTATTTTGAGAATTATTTTCAACTTGTTCAAACCCTTTATCTTTCAGCATTTTCATCATAATTTCAGACTTAATATAACAATGCGCCTCTATGACTGTTTTTTGATTTTTGAAATTATTTAAAATAAAGTTCAGCAATTCTTTTGCATAACCTTTATTTTGGTATTCTTTTTCTGTAGCCATAATCCATATTTCAAACCCTTGAGTAAGTGATCGTGACAAAATGAGCACTGAAATAGGTAGTCCGTTTTTTTCATATATGGGCAGAGTAAAACTTGAAGTGCGACATAAACCACCTAATTAATTTAAAGGGTTTATGGAGTATATAAAATTGTCATACCATCATCTTAACTTTGAAGATCGTACTGCATTAATGCTTGAGTCAAGAAAAGAAGGCTTTTCAGCCAGAAAATTTGCTGAACTTATTAAAAGACATCCTAGTACGATCTATCGTGAGCTTAAAAGAAATAGCATCAATGACGTTTATCAAGCTCGATATGCTTCTGATAACACTTTTGCTAGACGTAGACGTGGTCACAGAAAACTCAAAATCGATTCAATCCTCTGGAAATTTATTGTTGAAGCGATCCGTTGTTTATGGTCTCCTCAGCAAATAGCAAAGCGTTTAAAGACATTTCCTGATTTGGATCAAACAATGAATGTAAGCCATACAACGATTTATTCAACGATACGAGCATTACCCAAGGGTGAGTTGAAAAAAGACTTATTATCCTGTCTACGTCATGAAAATAAAAAGCGAAAAGCTAACGGTGAACCTAAAAAAGATTCTATATTACAGGATATTAAAACTATTCATGAGCGCCCAGCCGAAGTTCAAGAAAGAAAAATACCGGGTCATTGGGAAGCTGATTTAATTAAAGGTAAAGACAATAAAAGTTCGATAGCAACACTTATTGAACGAAATACACGGCTCTGTATCTTGGCAACATTACCTGATGCAAAGGCAGAATCAGTGCGCAAGGCTTTAACTGAAGCTCTGAAATATTTACCTGCAGAACTGCGTAAAACGTTGACCTATGACCGTGGACGCGAGATGGCAGAACATAAAATACTTGAAGAAGATTTAGGCATAGATGTATATTTCTGTGACCCACATTCACCCTGGCAAAAAGGCACATGCGAAAATATGAATGGTTTAATTAGGCAATATTTACCTAAAGGGATTGATTTAAATCAGGCAGATCAGCATTATTTAAATCAAGTTGCCATGTCACTGAATACTCGTCCTAGAAAAGCGTTAGATTGGCTTACACCATTAGAGAAATTTGCTCAGCTTGTTGATTATCATAAGACTTTTCAAACTGTCGCACCTCATGTTTGAATTCGCCATGAATGCCCAAGAATCAGGTCTGTTACTATCTAAGCGATAATTTTCTTCAATAATTGTTCTAATGTTTTCCTGTAATCCCATTTTTGCATTTTCAACATTATACAAATCTGGATGAAAGTAACCATTTCTTGAACCCTCCAATATATTCTTAAAAATAAATTCAATATCTTCTACTTTAGCATCTCGAATCAAATCCGTCTTATTATGATTTATTTTATTCATTCTTACTGAGAAACCTATTGATATAACCAAAAGAATTGTAAAAAAAATCAAAGCACCAATTATTGCTGATAATTGCATATTCTCTTTTAATATTAGTTCTATAAAGGAATACATAATAAGCCCAAGTCCCATTCAATCATATATGATAAAAATTAATTCTTACGGATTTTATTTAATATATTTTCGTTATGTACTTTTATCATTAGTGTTTACATCCTTAAAAAAACGTTGGTGTATTAGAATCATCATCTTTATTTTGCTCTCGATCTTTCTCTTTTTTAAGAATAAATGTACTTCTATTTTTAACACCCTGTGTAAATGCTGAAATTGCTAAGTTCTGTTCAGGCTTTAATAAAGGCTCTATGATATTTTCAAATACATTTTTTAACAGTTTAAAGTCCTGAGTATTCGGCTTAGGATCTACTGGATGCTCAACATAAACCTTTTGATCAGACAATGAACGCTTACATGCATAATTCCATTCATTTGAATTTACTTTATCGTAATGAATTTCATAACCTGCATCATTCGCAAGTTGTCTCATAAATACTTTTGTTGCACGGCCATTACCCTCTGGAAATGGATGTATCTCATTCAATTCAGCAAAATAGATCGTAAAATTTTCAATAAATTGATCTTTATTTAGTCCTTTGAGTCGATTTAAATTATTTATTTTTTCACTAAACTTTACCAAATTTTCATCTATTTTCTCTGATTCCAGAAAGTGACCTATTTCAAAATCACCATTCTCTGTATTCACACACAATTTAGATATATTAAAGTCTCTAAACTTGCCTGCATAATCATATAAGCGTCTAAATATCGCTTCATGAATTTTTGAAAGATGAACCTTATCATAATTACCTAAAATCGGTTCTTTATCCAATTTCGCAGTACGTGCTTTTGTGATTGAATACTCTAACTCTTTGTTAAATTCTTTTTGTGCTCTTGTCCTAACTGGTTCATTTAATATCTCCCTAGCTTCTTCGTAGAACTCATTATTTGCATCTTCATTAGAGTTTTCAGTCATATTATTTATCCTCTTGATTATTCCGCTCCCATTCTGCCATCAGGCGATCATCTTCTTCTTCAAAAGTACTTTGGCCAGTTGCAATTCTCTCAATCATTTCATTGACCCTTTTTTCTGATGCTTTTATTACTTCATCTGAGAATTCGTGTTCAACTATGCCATTTGTGTTTTTAAACGCTTCTCTAATTCGATTTGCCATGATATTTGCCTCATTATTAATTCATCTGAATTTGTTTAAATCTTTCATTAATGAAAGATTAATTTAATAGTGTATCTAACTTTTAAAATAATCAAAAGTTTGAAATTTCTGTTTGTAACTGTAGTTAAATGCCTCATAGACCTCAGAATTTTTTTCAATATTGTTAATCAGTCTTTCGTAAGTGTCGCTTTGCTGAAGTGAAGTGAATAATCCAATCGCTCCTTTCCAATAGCTTGAGTCTTTGTCTTCTTTAGTGGCAATTGAGCTATGTATTGTTTCATACCAATGGTTAGCATGTTGCTGCCCCCAAATTCCTAGATCATCAGGAATACACTCTCCAGTAACGATTTTTTCCAAATCTTGTTCATGTACATTATAAGAAATGGTTAACACCGCATTAAAATATTCATCCAATAATTTACAGAATGCTGCCAAGTGAGTTAGATCACCAAATCCACCAGAACCGACACTATCTTCATCTTTTAATTTTAGATTATGAAAATAATGGGTAACATAACGTTTATTTCCATAGTCTACAGAAGCAACAACCCTACCTGTGTTGTCTCGTATTAATCTAATTGTCTCAATCTTTATGTCGCTATATTCAGCAATAAATTTCAACTGTGATTCAATATTTCTGTTAAAGCTTTTTCTATAAACAAGATGGGGCGTAAACGAGAGATTATTTGAATTATTGCCATGTTTAAGCCAATTTTCATTAATGAAATAATATTTGCAAAAACTCTCTATTTCCTCGAATGATGGATGTACTTTTCCATCCATCCATGCGGAAACTTGAACAGGATCTTTGTGGCCTAAACTCTCTGCAACCTTTGTAGACTGCAACCCAAGCTTATCGAACACAAAATGTAGTCTAGTTAGAAACGCAAGATGATCCGCTGAGAGACCTTTAACGAAATCACTCGAAGCTCGATAGTAATTTGCACCAATGCTTATCAGACTAACGATGTGCTTAGATCTGTATCGACTACCTCCTATTTCTTCAGCCTGACTTGTAACCTCTGCTAATAAATTTTGAGGTAAGCGTACTGGAATAGGATCAGACAATTCCTCAACTTGATTTTGCTTAGTAAGATTTTTAAAAAATTTAATGACCATCTTGTAGCCTCTATGTGTCCTTGTTTTCACTATAGTAGTGTGAAAAAACAAGGAGCACAAACTTGTTTTTATACAATGTATAAATTAATTGTTTATACATTGTATATTTTAACCCTCATTCTTAGATGATAGCCAAATTAGTAAGACTTGTAATGCAGCAAATAAAACGTAATAACGCAAAAAATTGCCTGCTACATTACCGTAAAAGAAATTATCAAGATAAAAGCTGCTGAAAAATAAAAGAACAAAACCCAAAAACGAATAGATTTTGATATGTGTAATTTTGTCTGCAACATAAGCAATAAATTGCAGCGAAATGACGAGGATCAGCTGAAGAAAAAGACACAGCTTAAGCTTTAGTAAAACACCATTATATGCTTGGTTTGCAAACAAATAGATCAGGCCTATAAGAACAATAGCAATAACACCAACCACTACTTTATAGGCTTTATCAGTAAGCAAAGGGTTCTGAATTCTTAAAGTATTTATGTTCATTTTTAAAGATCTCGATTAGCTTGAAACTTTTTTAGACAAGTCTGGTTTATTTCTTGCACCCCAATACTTAGATCCACACTCACAGATCCACATTTCCCATTTTTTTCCATCTGTTGAACGTTTTCCTGTTTTTTGGCTCAGTGTTTTATTACATTCAGGACAAGTGTGATCTTTTGATTTTGAAGAAACTGTTGCCACATTTGTTTTAGATGTATCGACTGATCCTATAGACTGTGAACCAAGTTGTTCTTTTCTCTTAGCATATTGAGCAAAGTCTGGTTCACCATTTTCAAGCATTGGATATGAAGCACGACATTTATTGCGCTTGTTAAAGAAACCTGAACAGCCAAAAAATTTACCTTTAGCTCCATTCATAATGATCAATGATTTACTACACTCGACACAGTTGAATGGCGTAACATTATCTTCTTTGTCGATAGCCTTACCGTTCTCATTCTTCATGTTATGTCCACAAGCCAAGTTAGAGCACTTAAAGTATGTTTTCTGACTTGCTCCAGTGAGGAGAACTAAAGCTGACTGACATTTACTACAGTATTGAGTATTAGGATCTTGTTCTAACAACTTTGAGGCGTTTTGAGCTTGAGCTAAAATGGTCTGATGAGCTTCTTTAAGTAGTCTTTGACTGATGTTCTCGCCATGTGCAATTAAATCCAGTTGCCCCTCCAATCCCGCAGTATAGGTGAGATTGCAGAAGTCAAACTTATCTGCGACTTTGGCACTTAACCGCATGGCTAGATCTGTTGCATGTAGTTTATTTTTATTGTCGGTTACTACATACCCATGCTCGATAATTTTTGAAACGATAACAGCATAAGTAGATGGTCTACCTATATCAGAATCTTCCATAAATTTAATTAGACTGGCTTCAGTATGTCTTCTTGGTGGTTGAGTAGATTTATTATTAACTTGTCCAGATGTCGCCCTAACATCAGCTCCTACTGTTAATAATGGAACAGGATTGTTTAGTTCCTGCTCATCTTCTTTAATATCGTCCTGTTCATTTTCAGAGAAACTTGTTTTTGCTGTAAGACGCAGCCAACCTTGATCTATCAATTTACGGCCAGTTGCTTTAATAAATACATCCCTATTTTCAATTTTCTGATCTGCTACGAGTCGTACCGATCTTGAAGTATAGGTTGCTTCTTCCATTTGACTTGCCACTGCACGTAACCAAATCATTTGATACACTTGCTGTAAAATAGGATCTTCTGAAATTTTGGATATATTTATATCGGTCGGACGTATAGCCTCATGCCCCTCTTGGGCATTTTTTTTAGCTTTGAATTTTCTTACTTGTGCTAATACAGGTAACTTATGTTTTAAAGCAAAGGCTTGTATCATAGAAAATGCGTCATCACTAATATTTGGTGAGTCAGTTCTGTGATATGTAATATGGCCATCTTCAAAAAGTTTTTGTGCAATTTTCATTGCTTCTTTTGGTTTTAACTTACATTGAACCTGCGCAGCCCGTAGATAAGTTGGCGTAGTAAAGGGAGCAGGTGGAGAACTTTTTACAGGTTTTTCTTCAAAGGAAATGACATTAAAGTTTTTAAGTAAAGCTATCTTTTCAGCAATCTCTCTATCCATAAAATATGGATTGCTCTTTTCCACAAAGTTTTCTGTTTCCCAATTTGCTGTCCATTCATCAAATAAAAAACTAACTCCAAAATGATGAACACTTACAAATGATTGTATCTGTCTCTCCAGATCAGCAAGGTAAACAACAATACTACTTTGCACCCTACCTGCAATTTGTCTTTCACCACAAAGTACAGTAAAAACTGGTGTTCCAACATAGCCAATTATTCGATCAAGAAATCTCCTTGCCTCTTGAGCTGCTACAATCTTCATATTCAAAGAACGAGGATTATCAAAGGTTGATTTCAATGCTGCTTTGGTGATTTCGTTAAACGCTACACGAAAAGCTCTTTCTTTACACTTGAGAACTGTCTGAAGATGCCAAGCAATTGCTTCACCCTCTCGATCATCATCTGTAGCCAAATAAACATTTTGAGCATTTACAGCTAATTTTTTTAATTCAGCTACACGTCTTGCACCACCATCACTAAAAACGTATGTTGGAGTATAATTTTCGGTAAGGCCGAAGCTATCAGTTGGTAAATCACGAATATGGCCAGAGCTATAAGAAACTATAAACGAAGATTTTCCGTATAGTTGATCGAGATAGGTTTGGACTTTTGAGACTTTATTTTTCGACTCAACAATAACCAGATTTTGAGCACTCATATCTTTATCCTTTTTACAGTCACCAGTGATCTGTAGTTTGTTGATAGGTACGGCTCTATAATAGCAATTATTTTTTGAATATTACTATTTTTTAAAAAATTTAGATTGTCGGACAAACACTAGCCAAAATTCCCACTTTAGCCTGTTTTTAAAACCTGAATATATAGTAGTATTTCTTACTGTTAAGATGATCAGCACTAGATTTATAAAATTTGATCACTTTTTTTCATAAGGAAAGGATATGACCACTTCAACATCATTTAGTCCAATCAATTATTTGATTGATCTAGATACTGAATATGAAGCTATGAAAAAAGCATTCTATCAGTCCGTTGCTGCCACCAAAGCAATGAATGCTGGACGCATCAATGGGGCGTTGAGTGAATATGAATGGCATCCAAGCGTTTTTCTACCTAATTTCTTATGGGTGGATCTCGTAGAACCATTCATGACAAGCCTATTGTTAGATAGCAAACATAAGTTGTATACGCCCTATTTCTTTAATTTTATCGTTCATTTCACTTGGCGATATAGCAAAAGTATTTATCGTTTTGATGATTATACTTTTGAATGCTTAAGTACAAGCACCGCAGGGAAATTTTTGGATTTTAGACTTTTACTAAATTTACCAGAGGGTAGTTTATACATAGATTTTGAAAAACCATTGGATTTACAAGGTAAAACAGTGCATGGTTTTCATGCGATCTTAAATTTTCAAGAAAAAACATTAAATACAATCAAAAATAAATCCCCTAATCAACTAATCATACTATTGAACACGCATAATCCTTTTAGTAAATCATCACTACAGTCCTTAGAGCCACTACCAGTAGTTATCTTCGATATTCATCGATCAGGAAAAATAAGTCAGCAAATTTCATATATTAATGGCATAAAATATGAAACAAAAGACGAGCTTAACGACCATCTATCTCCTTATATTTCCCTATTGACTGCACTTTGTACAGATGAAATTGAAATCGATAATTTTTCTAAGAATTCAGTGAAACCTGTTGTTAAGCAGAAGCCATCTTATAAAGACAATGAGAATCTATTTTGGAGCAAAGGGAAAGGAGGAACGTACCATGCTACATCTCCAACAAATCCTAAAAACTGGAGAGTTGGTATAACTTATGGAGTTAATTACAGACAAGCTAGATCCGCACAACAGATCGCAGAACAAAGTAAAGCAAGATTAATTGGTCTTCACTGGACAACACATATTGTTGATTTTGAAATCAGATTAAAACTAATGCCTCCAAAACTTTCAAATGAAAATCATATACATGAGCAGTTGGAAGAATTTCTGCAACACTATGATTTCGCTGAAAACTTATAGACATTTCAATTAATATGTTCACAATTTATTTGCTGTATAAAATGGCTATTTGCATTTTAGGGTGGGATTTTTTTAAATCTCGCCTTATTTTTAACTTACCAAAACTCTATTTTTTTGCAATCTAAGGTTGAACTACTGGAGCTAATCATTTTTTTAAAATTTGCATTATAAGGTTGAAATGAATTTAGCTTTTTAATAATCCTTTTAGTTGACTCAAATATTCATTTGCTTTTTGTTGAGCATTTTCTTCTGATAAATTCAAATCAGATTGAATCTTAATGATGCTTTGTTCAAACTGGCTTAATTCCAAATCACTCAATCGTTGTTCATCTTTGTACATATCTATAGTTGCTCGACACAAATGAATGAAGTGTTCTGTTGTTTTGTGCTGATAATTACAACAAGCATGAATGATATTTTTGAGTCGTCTGTGGCGTAGCTCAATATTGATTGGTTTATAAGTTGGATGACTTGCGCTAAAAAATAGTGCCTTATCTATGGCATCACCGCTATACCAACCTTTATCCAAATTTTCTTGTGCTGCTTGAATGTAAATTTCTGCTACTCGCTTCCTGTCAGCCAAAATGTATTTCTCTATTTCAGCTTGGTCAGTTAAAAGCTCAATTGGTTCAAACTGAACTTTAGTGCCGTATCTGTTTTGGGTAGATTGATCATTTACTCGCAGAAAAATGGTTGCACCTATTTCTATATCTGATAGCACGGCATTTTTGACCAGTTGGGCTTGATAATTTTTTACACTGCCGAACAGTTCAGCTTGAATATACTTTGTTCCAATTTTTAAGATACGAAATTGTCCAAATGCTGTCATTTTTTCTTGATTATTTGGCATCTCACACCAAGCCTAATGATTATCTTGTGATAAATTTTAACATTAAGTCCTTATTCTGAAATAAAAAATTTTTCAGATTTGAAATTTTTAAATATTGCATTATAAGGTTGAGAAATCTACGTTTATTGCATAATATTTAACTATTGCAAAATAAGGTTGAAAAACAAAATGGCTTCTGCACCAAACAATACTGAATCGACACTGGCAAGTTTTATTTGGAACAATGCGAATGATCTTTGGGGTGATTTCCCGCATACAGAGTTCGGTAAAATCATTTTGCCCTTTACGGTATTAAGACGTTTGGAAAGAGGTGGTCCCACATGTTTGAACAACTAAAAGCTTATTTATAAGTGATACTCTGCTCTAGTTAAGCTACCTTATTTTGTTGTGGTAGCTGGTCATAGTAAAACTCATCTGGAGTCATTTTGTCCAGACTCGAATGAGGTCGTTTCAAATTATAAAATTCAAAATATGCGTTTAATTGCTTCTTCGCATCCAAAACATTGCTGTAGGCTTTGAGATACACCTCTTCATATTTAACGCTCCGCCATAATCGTTCAACCATCACATTATCAACCCATCGACCTTTACCATCCATACTGATTTGAATGCCATTTGATTTCAATACATCAATAAATGCATCACTGGTAAACTGACTGCCTTGGTCTGTATTAAATATTTCAGGTCGACCATATTTTTCAATAGCTTCATTTAATGTTTCTATGCAAAATGTAACCTCCATACTAATCGATACTCTATGCGCAAGTACCTTGCGGCTATGCCAATCAATCACAGCACATAAATAAACAAAGCCTTTTGCCATAGGGATATACGTTATATCCGTAGACCACACTTGATTACTGCGCTGAATAGCCAATCCTTTGAGCAGATATGGATATTTGCGGTGAGCTTGATTAGCCTGGCTTAAATTTGGTTTGCAATATAACGCATTAATGCCCATTTTCTTCATTAAAGTACGTGTATGACGTCGTCCTATATGATGTCCTTGACGATTCAACAAATCACGCATCATACGGCTACCTGCAAAAGGATATTGCATATGTAATTCATCCATACACCGCATCAGCTTCAGATCTGATGCACTCGCAGGTTTTGGGCGATAATAATAACAACCACGGGAGACTTTCAGCAGCTTAGCTTGCTTAGATACTGAAATCTGAAGTGAGTCGTCGATTAACTTTTGTGGTTGAAGCGGCCCAGTTTCTTCAACACACCTTCTAAAAAATCAATTTCTAATGCTTGCTCACCAATTTTTGCATGTAGTTTTTTTAGATCGATGGGTGGTTCTGTTGGAGCTTTTGATTGATCGAAAGCTTGCGAGGAAGCTGAAATTAATTGATTTTTCCAGTCGATAATTTGGTTTTGATGAACATCAAATTCAGCACTCAATTCAGCAAGTGTTTTTTCTGCTTTAATCGCAGCAAGTGCTACCTTAGCTTTAAAATCATTTGAATGATTTCTTCTTGGTCTACGTGCCATAAAATACTCCATATATTGATGTTTATAACATCATTTGGGGAGCAAAATATCACTTATAAGTGTTGTTCAAATTTCCTGATCCACCTCTGGAATGTGTACTTGAACCAACGAAAGATGCTGTTCTCAATACTTATGCGCAATTCAAAGATCAAGGGATGGCGCTTGACGATATTCTTACTAACGTAAGCGGCAATCCATTTTATAACAAATCAACCTATAACCTATCTAATTTAGGCGGGACAAAAACCAAAGCCAACCTTGAAGATTACATTTCCAATTTTTCTGAAAACGTGCGTGTAATCTTTGAACAGTTTGACTTCAATACAACGATTAACAAGCTTTCTAAAGCGAATTTACTGCTACGCATTTGCAATAATTTCGCTGCCATCGACTTACATCCCAATGTTGTTCCTGACCGCACCATGAGTAATGTCTATGAACATTTAATCGCTAGATTTGGTGCAGAAGTCGGTACGGGGTCAGAGGACTTTATGACCCCGCGTGATATTGTGCATTTGGCAGCGACTTTATTGCTTGAGCCTGATAATGAGCTGTTTGAACAAAAGAATGGTTTAATCAGAACTATCTATGATCAAACGTGCGGTACATCGGGCTTTTTAACCGACATGATGAACTATGTAGACGGTTTTAAAGACCGATATAAAGTTGCGCCTGTACTTGTACCCCACGGACAGGAATTGCAGCCTGAAACTCATGCGGTCGCATTGGGTTCAATGTTGCTCAAAAAACTGGATTCTGACCCAAGCCGTGATTTATCGCAAAATATTAAATTGGGCAGTACCCTCAGTAATGACTTATTTGCAGGGCAGCGTTTCCACTATCAATGTTCTAACCCCCCTTTCGGTATGTCATGGGCGAAAGATGCCAGTGCAGTTCAATTAGAGCATAAAGAAAAAGGCTTAAATGGGCGTTTTGGTGCGGGTTTACCTAAAGCCAGTGACGGCTCAATGCTGTTTTTGCAAAATCTAATTTCCAAACTAGAACTGCCTGAAAATGGTGGTGGTCGTGGTGCAATCGTACTTTCAGGTTCGCCACTCTTTAACGGTGGTGCAGGGTCAGGTGAATCTGAAATCAGACGCTTCATTTTAGAAAATGATTATCTCGAAGCAATTGTGGCTTTACCGACTGATATTTTCTTCCGTACTGGTATTGGTACTTATATTTGGTTGATTTCAAACCGTAAACCTGAACAGCGCAAAGGCAAAGTACAGCTCATTGATGCAACAGGTATGGGTTCATCTATGCGCAAAAATGAGGGCAACAAGCGCAAGTTTATTGACCAAGATGCCATTGATGAAATTAGCCGTATTTATGCCGATTTTGAAGAAAGTTCGGTCAGTAAAATCTTTGACTATACTGATTTTGGCTATCGCAGAGTCAAAGTCTTGCGCCCTCTACGCATTGATCTTCAATTTGATGCGGAAAAACTGGAATTGTTTAAAGCATCTAAAGAGTTTGGCAAGTTATCCGACAGCGACCAAAATGCGGTATCAGCTCATATTGAGCAGCAGTTTGGTGACAGCAAAGACTATGCTTGGTTTGACAATACATTCCTGAAAAATCTACCACTCAGCAAAGTCAGTAAGGGCTTAAAGAATGCTTTGATCGCTGCGTTTGGGGTACAAAATCCTGATGCCGAAACCGTTGAAATTAATGGTGAAGTGCAAATGGACAGTGAACTTACAGATTACGAGAACATCCCGCTTAATCAAGATATTGCTGCTTATATGGCGAAAGAGGTCCTTCCTCATGCGCCTGATGCGATAGTTGATACTACCTATACCGACAGCAAAGACGGTCAAGTGGGTGTGGTCGGTTATGAAATTAACTTTAACCGCTATTTCTATGTGTTTGAGCAGCCACGCCACCCGAATGAGATTATGGCGGAGATTAAAGAACTGTCTGCCGAAGTTGCGCAATTGCTTGGGGAGGTTTAAAGATGCAATTTGAACAATACCCAAGCTATAAAAATAGCGGTGTGGAATGGTTAGGTGATGTACCTGAGCATTGGCAAATTGTTAGAACTAAAGATATTTTTAATCATCGAAAAGAAGAAGCACTTGAAGATGATGAAATTGTGACTGCATTTAGGGATGGTCAGGTAACACTACGAAAAAATAGACGTACCGATGGTTTCACAAACTCTATTAAAGAACATGGTTATCAACACATCAATAACGGTGATTTAGTCATTCACGAAATGGATGCTTTTGCAGGTGCTATTGGTGTTTCTGATTCAAGCGGTAAGTCAACACCTGGCAGAGTAAAACTTGAAGTGCGACATAAACCACCTAATTAATTTAAAGGGTTTATGGAGTATATAAAATTGTCATACCATCATCTTAACTTTGAAGATCGTACTGCATTAATGCTTGAGTCAAGAAAAGAAGGCTTTTCAGCCAGAAAATTTGCTGAACTTATTAAAAGACATCCTAGTACGATCTATCGTGAGCTTAAAAGAAATAGCATCAATGACGTTTATCAAGCTCGATATGCTTCTGATAACACTTTTGCTAGACGTAGACGTGGTCACAGAAAACTCAAAATCGATTCAATCCTCTGGAAATTTATTGTTGAAGCGATCCGTTGTTTATGGTCTCCTCAGCAAATAGCAAAGCGTTTAAAGACATTTCCTGATTTGGATCAAACAATGAATGTAAGCCATACAACGATTTATTCAACGATACGAGCATTACCCAAGGGTGAGTTGAAAAAAGACTTATTATCCTGTCTACGTCATGAAAATAAAAAGCGAAAAGCTAACGGTGAACCTAAAAAAGATTCTATATTACAGGATATTAAAACTATTCATGAGCGCCCAGCCGAAGTTCAAGAAAGAAAAATACCGGGTCATTGGGAAGCTGATTTAATTAAAGGTAAAGACAATAAAAGTTCGATAGCAACACTTATTGAACGAAATACACGGCTCTGTATCTTGGCAACATTACCTGATGCAAAGGCAGAATCAGTGCGCAAGGCTTTAACTGAAGCTCTGAAATATTTACCTGCAGAACTGCGTAAAACGTTGACCTATGACCGTGGACGCGAGATGGCAGAACATAAAATACTTGAAGAAGATTTAGGCATAGATGTATATTTCTGTGACCCACATTCACCCTGGCAAAAAGGCACATGCGAAAATATGAATGGTTTAATTAGGCAATATTTACCTAAAGGGATTGATTTAAATCAGGCAGATCAGCATTATTTAAATCAAGTTGCCATGTCACTGAATACTCGTCCTAGAAAAGCGTTAGATTGGCTTACACCATTAGAGAAATTTGCTCAGCTTGTTGATTATCATAAGACTTTTCAAACTGTCGCACCTCATGTTTGAATTCGCCCCTGTTTATACTGTTTGCTATGCAAAAAATGAAAATATTAATCATCATTTTTATTCTCATTTTTTTAGAACAATGGCAAAAACAGGCTTTATTAATAGTTTGGCCAAAGGGATTCGTGTTCGATCTACTGAATTTAGATGGAATGAATCAAGAAATGTTTATTTAGCTGAGCCACCAAAAGCCGACCAAGAAA
This sequence comes from Acinetobacter sp. 16, assembly GCF_033439925.1. Taxonomy (NCBI): domain Bacteria; kingdom Pseudomonadati; phylum Pseudomonadota; class Gammaproteobacteria; order Moraxellales; family Moraxellaceae; genus Acinetobacter; species Acinetobacter sp. 16. The sequence continues at coordinate 16,426 of NZ_CP137747.1, read as the reverse complement.
AAATCGTTGCATTCCTCAACACGGAAACCATCCGAATTGACAACCTCATTACCAAGCAAGAAAAGTTAATTGAGCTTTTAGAAGAACAGCGTAAGTCGATTATTTCTCATGCTGTCACTAAAGGTTTAAATCCCAATGCACCGATGAAAGACAGTGGTGTGGAATGGTTGGGGGAAGTTCCTGAGCATTGGGAAGTAAAAAAAATTAAAAGAATTAGCCCTGTAAACCGTGGCGCATCACCAAGACCAATTAATGATTTAAAATATTTCGATGACAACGGAGAATATGCTTGGGTCAGAATCTCTGATGTTACTCGCAGTAATGGTTTTTTATTTGAAACTGAACAAAGGTTATCCTCTTTAGGTGCAAGTTTTAGTGTAAAACTAGAGCCTGAATCATTGTTTTTAAGTATTGCTGCAACAGTGGGAAAACCATGTATAACTAAAATTAAAACCTGTATTCATGATGGTTTCGTATATTTTCCGAAATTAAATAAACACAGAGATTTATTATTTAACATTTTTGAATCTAAACTTTGCTTTGTTGGTTTAGGTAAACTTGGAACTCAATTAAATCTTAATTCTGAAACGGTTGAAGATATTTATGTTGCTATACCGCCTGAAAGTGAGGAAAAGGCGATACTTGGTTATATACAAACTGAAACCACCCGAATTGATAACCTCATTTCCAAACAAAAATCTTTAATCGAAAAACTTAAAGAATATCGTGCTTCGATTATCTCTCATGCTGTCACAGGTAAAATTGACGTTCGGGAGTTCTATTAATGGATTTTTCGATCATAGCTCAATATTTATGTACTTCTGTATATAAATATTGCATTATCCTATCCAACATACCTGCCATGCCTATGTTCAAGTTCGCTTGTTCACGCACAAATCGGCAGGTTTTTTTTGCCTGAGAAAAGACGATGGTTCAATTCACCAAACAGGCAAAAAGCAACCAAGAACACCTACAAATATGGCAAGACCGTGGCTTGATCATTCCTGATCTTGCACGGGCAGACCGCTATTTAAGCTTTATCGGCTACTATCGCCTATCGGCTTATACCATTCCATTTCAGCAAATTGTTACTACGCCTTCAACGGTTTTACATCAATTTAAAGCTAATACCACATTTGATGATGTACTCAATCTATATATCTTTGATCGAGAACTAAGACTCTTGGTCATGGATGCGATTGAACGCATTGAAGTGGCAATACGGGCGCAAATTTGCAATGTACTGTGTCATCTTTCCAATGATGCTTTTTGGTATACCGATGAACAGCATTTTAGCCATAACTATGCCCACATGCGTTTACTTGCCAGTATCGAACGGCAATTACTGGATGAAAAAAGTCGCTTAGAGCGTGATGAAAAAGCCATTGATCAACGTAAATCTGTATCGCAAGCTGATAAAGATGCTTTGAAAGACAAGGTTCGCAAAGAAAACTTCTTACGCCACTACTTTTCTAAATATGACAGCCCGAAATTACCGCCTTCATGGATGATGATTGAAATGCTGACTTGGGGCGAACTCAGCCATCTTTATGTTGGACTCAAATCGACTCAAGCCAAAAAACAGATTGCTCAAAACTTAGGAATACATGCCGAAGTTTTAGAATCATGGCTGAAAACGCTGAATGATGTACGCAATATTTGCGCCCACCATAGCAGACTATGGAATAAAGAACATGGTCGCAGCATCAAGATTCCAACTTCAAATGCAATTCAATGGCTTCAACAACCAATCATATTGAGTAATACCGCGATTCGCTATGAGAAGCGTACCTATATGCTTTTGGTGGCAATACAAACCTTACTGTATAAGATCAGCCCAAATTCAACATGGGCAAAACGACTCAAAGATTTAATTGAGCAGTATCCATCACTCTCTAAAGCCAATATGGGAATGCCTGAGTTATGGCATCAAGACCCGTTTTGGCAACACGCATTACAACAAAATGAAGAATAAGGGGAATAGCATGAATATTTTGGCAGACAAAGCCCATTATGAAAGTCACTTAGAAGCCTATATTGTGCAAAAACTGCAAGCGCAAGGTTGGGTGGTTGGGCAAAGTAAAAATTATCATACCGAATATGCACTCTATCCCGAAGATTTAATCACATGGATTCAAGCAACACAGCCTGAAAAGTGGGAAAAACTGCAAGCACTGAATGGTAGTAATACCGAAAAACGCATCATCGACCGCTTGGATGATGAACTGAATAAAAAAGGCACAATCCATATCTTTCGTAATGGCTTTAGCATGGCGGGCGCAGGCACAATCGACCTCAGTGAAAGCGCACCCGAAGATGGACGCAATCAAGCCGTCATTGACCGCTATAACGCCAATATTCTACGCGTTGTCCCACAACTCAAATATCATCCATCCAAAGATGCAGGCATTTTAGACCTTGTATTCTTTATTAATGGCTTGCCAATGGCAACGGTAGAAATAAAAACCGAGTTTAACCAGTCTTTAGAAGATGCCATTGAGCAGTATAAAAATGACCGTAAGCCGATAGACCCTAAAACAAGACGTAAAGAGCCATTGCTGACACCCAAGCGTGGTGCAATTGTGCATTTTGCCTTGTCTGAATCTGAAATTGCCATGACCACCGCTTTAGATGGTGAAAGCACTTATTTCTTGCCATTTAATAAAGGTAATGAGGGACATGCAGGCAATCCCCCTGCGGATGCAGACAAAGGTGAGGATTATCCAGTAGCTTACTTTTGGGATTATGTCTGCCAACGTGATAATTGGCTGAAAATATTCCATAACTTTGTCTACGTGGAAAAGAAAAACAAAGTCGATCTATATGGCAACTGGACTGTACAGGAACGTCTGATCTTCCCGCGTTATCATCAGTTTGATGCGGTGAATAAAATCATTGCCGATGTGCAAGAAAAAGGCGTAGGACTGAATTATCTATGTGAACATAGCGCAGGGTCAGGTAAAACCTCTACGATTTCTTGGGTGTGTCATTCACTGGTACGTTTGCGTCACAATGACGGTACGCCGTTTTATAACTCCGTCATTGTCGTCACTGACCGAACGGTACTGGATGACCAGTTGCAGGAAGCCATTCAACAATTAGACCATCAGAAAGGCTTAATTGCTGCAATTAACCGTGATGACAAAGAACATGCAGGCAAATCGAAAAGCAAACAGCTTGAAGATGCCCTATTGTCCAATAAACAGATCATTATTGTGACTATTCAGACTTTCCCGCATGTGATGGAAGCGATTCTGACCAATACCAGTTTAAGCGATCGTAACTACGGTATTGTCATTGATGAAGCACATACTTCGCAAACAGGTTCAACAGCATCTAAACTGCAAGCGACATTGGCATTGCAGTCGGGTGAAGCAATGGCTAACCTGACTGTTGAGGAATTGCTTGAGCAAATTCAAAAAGCCCGTGTACAGTCTAAAAACATCAGTCACTTTGCCTTTACTGCAACCCCAAAACACTCGACTAAAATGCTGTTTGGTCGTACCAAAAATGGCGAGCCTGCAAGCGATGACAATTTACCTGAATCGTTTCACCTGTACCCGCAACGTCAAGCCATTGACGAAGGCTTTATTTTAGATGTATTGCAAGGCTATGTGCCGTACAAGACAGCTTTTAAGCTCGGTGGTGATGCAGTTGATGATGATAAACGAGTCAACTCTAAAGCAGCCAAAAAAGCCTTAGCCCGTTGGATGGCTTTACACGCGACCAATGTCACGCAAAAGGTGCAGTTTATTATTCAGCATTTCCACCATAACGTAGCCAATTTGCTCAATGGTCAAGCCAAAGCCATGATCGTGACCAGTTCACGCCCTGCGGCAGCACGATATAAAATTGCCTTGGAAAAATATATTGAAGATAACCCTGAATACAGTGCCTACCGTGTCTTGGTAGCATTTTCGGGCAAACTTACGGGTAAACAGATCAGCCATGAAGCAGATGGTGATACAGAAAATGGGGCGCTATTTCAAGTTGGTGAAGATGCTGAATTTACCGAAGCCAATATGAATGCCGATGCACCTAATTCTGATTTACGCATCGCATTTGACCGCCCTGAATATCGCTTAATGGTAGTGGCGAATAAATTCCAAACAGGCTTTGACCAACCCAAACTCTGCGCCATGTACCTTGATAAAGTCATTGCCAATGAAGTTGAAGTGGTACAAACCTTGTCACGCTTAAACCGTACCACCACAGGCAAAGATCAAACCTTTGTGATTGACTTTGTGAATGACCCTGAATGGATTTTAAAGTGCTTCAAAAAGTACGACAACGGGGCAAAAATGGTGGATGTACAAGACCCGAATGTGGTTTATACCATCAAAGACAATATTGAAGAACTTGATCTGATTACCGAAGATGATTTGGAGGAGTTTAAAGCAGCTCGTTTTAAAACTATCCGCGATATTAGTAATCATGATTTCAAAGAAACCACGCATCCCGACCTGTTTAAAGCAACTGATCGTGTCGCCCGCCTGTTTAACCAAAAACTGAAAATGCTCAAACAGGCGATTGAGCTACAGGAAAGCGCATTTGATCAAGCCAAAGCAGACGGTAATGATGAAGGCGCAGAAAAGGCCGAATTTGAGCGCAAGCAGTTAGACGTAGAATTACAAACCTTGATGCGCTTTAAGGGTAATTTGGATAAGTTTAGCCGTATTTATTCCTATGTAGCACAGCTTATTGACTTTGGCGATCATGAACTTGAAAACTTCTCGGCCTTTACCAAGCTCTTATCCAAACGATTAAATGGTATGTCTGCTAAAGAAATTGATATTTCAGGCTTGGTACTGACTGGCTTTGGCATCTTTAAAAAGAAACTTAAAACCGATGATACCGATCATCCCGAAGCGGATGAACCTCAACCACTAGCCCCCATCCAAGGCACAGCGAACGGTGACTTACAGCCAAACAAAATGACTTATCTCAAAGAAGTGATCGAGCTGATTGCACAGACCTTTGGGGATATTTCTACCCGTGAAGAACAGGTGGTGTACATCAATCATTTAGTAACCATTCTACGAAATAACGATGTGGTGATGGCTCAGATTGAAAACAATCCTGAATCCACAGCCTTGCAAGGTAATTTGCCATCGGCAACGAAAGGCGCAATTATTCAAGCACTGACCTCACATCAAGACTTATCAGCATTGTTGCTCAAGACCGATGCACAAGCGATGCAGAACGTGATCAAGGTACTGTATAAGCTGCTAAAAGATGGTGAAACCATTGATGTGCATCGTCTAACATAACGGAGTATGGGCATGATTGATATTCTGCAGCTGGAAGGTGTACAGCCGATAGATTACCGTAATGAAGATGGCTGTATTATGATTACCGTACAGCCAAGCGGTGAGCATTTGGAAACATGCCCTGAATGCGGTGGACGCTTATATAAGCACGGTCAGCGTATTAATCATTTTGCTGATACCCCTTTGCAGATGCAACCTGTAAAAATTGAGGTGATACGAACACGCTATCGCTGTTCTGAATGTAAAAGCATGATTACCCCTCAACTCAGCTTCTTGGATGAAAAACGTAGAGCGACCCATCGGTTGATTCAACAAGTACGCAAGCGTTGTTTAGATCGAACCTTTACACAACTTGCCGAAGATACGGGTGTGGTTGTGAATACCATTAAAAACATTACGCTCGATTTCGTAGAGGAATTAGAGCGAGATATTAAGTTTGAAACGCCAACGATTATGGGTATTGATGAACTTAAATTGATGGGTTCATATCGTTGTGTCATCACCAACCTTGCGATGAACAGCTTGTATGACATGCTGCCTGAAAGGACTCAAGATACCCTGATACCACACTTCGCCAAACTGCCTGATGCAGACAAAGTAGAATGGATTTGCAGTGATATGTGGCGACCCTTCAAAAAGTCATTTCGTCTGCATTTACCCAATGCCAAGTTGGTCATCGATAAATTTCATGTAGTGAGAATGGCAAGCGAAGCTTTAGACACTGAACGTAAAACTTTACAAAGTAGTTTGGATCGCGATGCCCGACTGAATATGAAAAAACATTTACGGTGGATACTGCTTAGACGACCAAATTCATTGACCGAAGATCAACAAAGAATTTTAGGAAATTTAGAAAAATGGCATCCTGAATTTAAGGAAGCTTATGACCTCAAAGAGCAGTTTTATAATATTTATGAAGCAACAACCAAAGACGATGCCATACAAAGGTTTCATGAATGGGAAAGCAGTATTCCCAAATATTTAAAGTCTTTCCGTGACGTTGCTAAAACTGTGAATAATCACTTTGAGGATATATTCACCTATTGGGATGCGCCAATAAGAATTACCAATGCTTATACTGAGGGGCATAATGGTATTACAAGGGTCGCAAATCGAATGGGACGAGGATATACCTTTGAGGTGCTTCGAGCAAAAATGTTATATAACAAAGTGGCTCGATCTATTACAACTTTAAAGACTCCATCATCTTCATTAAAATCAACCGAAGGTTATGAGGGTTTGACTGCATTTCCAACCAAGCAAGAGAATACTAAGTTGGAATATGGCGCTTATATTCCAACCTTGGTTGAATTGTATGGCGGTGATGAATATTTAGATGAAGAACTAATTTCAACCATATAATGCAAATAGCCTATAAAATTTATGAATGACGGATATTGTTAGTTTGTGCTAATATTTGTTATAATCAGCACACTTGTTGTAATATACATACAGATCTGTATATTTAATTAAACAGATCAATTAAATCTGAGAAAAATAATTTCGTGAGTCTCATTTCGTTACCTATAAGGAGTCAGCTTGCTGCTCATACATGGGAAACATAAAAATATGCTTGAGGGTGTAGGTGGTATGATTTTCAGTGATAAATTCGGAACTGTAGACCCGATAGTTGGCTGCCAGTTACCGAGAATCATCATTTGTTTAAATGAAGATAAACTTAGACCTGTTGTTAGTAATATCTTCTCCCTTACGAATTATTGCGAGAGCCAATTAAAAGAAAGATACCAGAATTGCATAATAACAGTACTAGCCACCTCCCCGAATGATATTAAAATTTCACCTGATTCAATAGTTGAAAGTTCGATTTTACACGTTGGCTTATTCAACATATTCAATATCCAAAATGCACACTACTATACTGAAAATCAAATTACTATTGAAGTAAATGCAGCTATCAAACGCTTCACTCAGCAACCAGTTAATACATTAAACAACAATATTGATAGCATCGGCCAAAAGCTTTCTAAAATGCTTGTAGTATCCACAACAGTTAATGATCTATGTGAGAACAACCTGTTTAAAGATGGAGAAACTATCAGCTGCTTAGATCACAAGGGTAACCCACTCGTATTCAGTTCAACTGGAATGCCGACCGCTGTCGAATTGGGATATGCAGAGGTGGTCCCACATGTTTGAACAACTAAAAGCTTATTTATAAGTGATACTCTGCTCTAGTTAAGCTACCTTATTTTGTTGTGGTAGCTGGTCATAGTAAAACTCATCTGGAGTCATTTTGTCCAGACTCGAATGAGGTCGTTTCAAATTATAAAATTCAAAATATGCGTTTAATTGCTTCTTCGCATCCAAAACATTGCTGTAGGCTTTGAGATACACCTCTTCATATTTAACGCTCCGCCATAATCGTTCAACCATCACATTATCAACCCATCGACCTTTACCATCCATACTGATTTGAATGCCATTTGATTTCAATACATCAATAAATGCATCACTGGTAAACTGACTGCCTTGGTCTGTATTAAATATTTCAGGTCGACCATATTTTTCAATAGCTTCATTTAATGTTTCTATGCAAAATGTAACCTCCATACTAATCGATACTCTATGCGCAAGTACCTTGCGGCTATGCCAATCAATCACAGCACATAAATAAACAAAGCCTTTTGCCATAGGGATATACGTTATATCCGTAGACCACACTTGATTACTGCGCTGAATAGCCAATCCTTTGAGCAGATATGGATATTTGCGGTGAGCTTGATTAGCCTGGCTTAAATTTGGTTTGCAATATAACGCATTAATGCCCATTTTCTTCATTAAAGTACGTGTATGACGTCGTCCTATATGATGTCCTTGACGATTCAACAAATCACGCATCATACGGCTACCTGCAAAAGGATATTGCATATGTAATTCATCCATACACCGCATCAGCTTCAGATCTGATGCACTCGCAGGTTTTGGGCGATAATAATAACAACCACGGGAGACTTTCAGCAGCTTAGCTTGCTTAGATACTGAAATCTGAAGTGAGTCGTCGATTAACTTTTGTGGTTGAAGCGGCCCAGTTTCTTCAACACACCTTCTAAAAAATCAATTTCTAATGCTTGCTCACCAATTTTTGCATGTAGTTTTTTTAGATCGATGGGTGGTTCTGTTGGAGCTTTTGATTGATCGAAAGCTTGCGAGGAAGCTGAAATTAATTGATTTTTCCAGTCGATAATTTGGTTTTGATGAACATCAAATTCAGCACTCAATTCAGCAAGTGTTTTTTCTGCTTTAATCGCAGCAAGTGCTACCTTAGCTTTAAAATCATTTGAATGATTTCTTCTTGGTCTACGTGCCATAAAATACTCCATATATTGATGTTTATAACATCATTTGGGGAGCAAAATATCACTTATAAGTGTTGTTCAAATTTCCTGATCCACCTCTATGCTATATTTAATGCTGATGGTGAGATCTTAAGTGTTTTACATGAAAGTATCACACCCAATAAACTTATAGATTTTTTAACTTGTTTGCATAACATGCAAAATACGGTAGAAAGTCATTACTCTAAATTTATGTCATCTAAAGTCATGTCCTTTCTAAATGGAAAAGGTTCTTTTAGCGATTGTGATGATATTGATTACGCAAAAGATGTTTGCAAGGATCTCCTCGATCGTTTTGAAACTCAGATGAATGAAATCGTACCAAGTAAATATTTTAGTAGCTCTCATAACTTAAAACATTTAATTGACATCCAGTTTGGAAAATCAATTAAATATTCAGTGTTAGATTTCACTTCTGAAATTCAGGATTTCTGTAGACTTCGAGATTAATTCGAATATCTATACAAAGTCTGGCTTGTGCCAATAATTAGCCTCAACAAGCAAGATTCATAACGCATTATAAAGCTGCAACTTTGGAATTATAGTTTTGCTTTTTTTCTTCTTTGGTATGGTTACTCATAATTGATAATAATTCTAAAGTTTCATGTAATGTTATTTTCCCATCCACTTTAATTTCTTTAATTTTATTATCAAAGTCTGAATATAGTTTCATTCTTGAATAGTCTGGATCATTGGTAAGGTTATTTAGCGTCTCGGCATCAAGTTCCGAAGTTCTCAAATAACGATCAATACATGCTATATATGCTGTTTTATCGATATTTTCAGTAGATGACATTGCATAATAAGTTAAGTTTATAGCCTTTTCCTTTTTCTCAACATCCTCTTTTGATATAGAAAACAAGCTCTTGCAATTACCCATTACCGCATAATCAACACTAAGGCTTAATGGGTTAATATCAAATTCTTTATCATCAACAGTATAATTTTTAGAGAGTGAAGAATAATTACTTCTTAGATGATTGTAATATATTTCTTCTGCTATATCAGACTTAGCAGAATCCAAGTCAATACCGAAAGGATTAAAACATCCAGACAACAATGTAGAAAAAATGATAAATGATATTGAATTTTTTTGATTTAATTTCACTTGAATGCCCTTTGTAAAATATTTTTAAATAACTTCTGCTTCTCGAATGTCCTCAAGTATTCCTCTCAAATCAAAAAGATTAATCTCTTTTAATTGAGCTTCATTTTTGATATTCATTAGAATGTTCATAAAGCCACAGAACATCATTTTTGGCATTCGTCTAGCTGATGGATCAGAAAAATCCTTAGTCCAAGCTTCAATTCTTTGAACATCAATCGTAAGTCCTTGCTCATTAAATAACTGAATTAGCGTATCTGGATCTTCATTTAATTGCGTTAGTTCTAGCAAATGTCTGAATATATGATTAAACGTAATATCTGTAGATTGTGTAGACAATTTTTTCTCCAAGCACATAAATTAGTTAGGATTAATTCCATTCAACTCTAGCCACTTTTTCCACTGCATCGAATACTCTATTAGACCCTTGTTTTTAAGAGTTCCATTTCGATATATTGCATTCAACTGAGGTGTCCAAGAATGATAAGCAGCAGCCTTTGTCCAGAAATCAGCAGATCCATTTGACTGAAGACGGCTTCTCAATACTCTAGCTGCAAGTGTTGCATTCAGGCATCCATCATGACGAGCAAGATTCATATCTATATTACTAAACATGCCCCCTGCTCTGAAATGTTGAGTATTGATCTGAAAATGCCCTAAGTCATTAGACGCATTGATCTGACCATTCTCTCCACGTTCTTTACTTTGAATACCAAGCAATACAAACAAAGGTACTCCCTCGCTACGTGCTGCTTGTATTACACAATTTAAAGTAGCCTTTCGGCCTGCTTGCGCTTGATATTGATTTGATTGAGTTTGCAGAGGTTGCTGTTGAAAATTTGCATAATTCACCTGTTGTGGTTTTTTACTATTCACCAAATCTACAACCCAATTATTTTCTTCCCTTTTAACCTTTTGAGATTCAATTGCTTGCTCACTGGTCGAATTACCCGTATAACTCGTAGATCTGTAAGCAGGTCTAGAAACATCGATCTTTTGATTAAAAGAGACATTACTTATTGTTGGATTAATATTATGCGCTGAAACTGGTTTAGGTGAGTTATTTAATTGGTTAGCGTATTGCCCAAGTTGATCAGAACTTAATTGTGGTACTTTACTAAATACCGAATTTGAAAAAAAGGAAATCAAACATAAACAAATTAATTTTGAATTAGACATACTAACCACCATAATTAGCTTTTTGATTGGATTAGAGTAGGCTTTTTAAACCATTGATGATTTTTAAACCAATACATAAATAAACTTGAAGTACGAAATATATTAAATGTTTGAGCCTGCCAACATTGAAAAGCACACTTTAAAGAAAGCAAGAACATACCTGTGCCGAATAAACTCCAACAGATAAATGCGATGAACCCATAGAAAATAAAAGTTATAATTGCAGCAGTAAAACATGCTATAGAAAGCCATTTAAATAGTTGAGCTTTTTGAAAGTGCTCATTAATTTTCATATTAACAAAACTAGGAGATAATTCTTTTAGTATATTATCCCTTTTTTTATCACCTATTTTAATAATCAGATTATCAATATTCTGTTTAATTTGCTTTTTATCATCAATACTATATATAACTTCATCAAGGGTACATTCTGGATTATCACAAGTTATATGAAGCTGTATTGAGTTTTTAGGAAGATTAGACTTCTTATTTTCAGCAGCAGCATTGAAATTATTTTTTTCGAAATTGATGGCTTTGTTGCATAAATAAATTTCATCCCCATACATGTTAGATGAATACAGAATCAAAAAGCCGATACAAAACAACGAACTGGTCTGAGTACAATCAGGCTTTACGTCAACGGGGTGCTTTCACCATTTGGTTTGATCCCCAAATGCAATGGTCTGCAACACCTACTGGAAAAAAAGGACGGCAACCTACCTACACTGATATAGCAATTCAATTTGCCCTGACGATACGAAACCTGTTCCAACTGGCTTTACGCCAAACACAAGGTTTCATTCAAAGCCTTTTGCAAATGGCTCACCTCGACTGGAATGTTCCAGACTTCTCAACATTGAGTCGGCGAGCAGATAAGCTCCAGCCACTTCTACATAAATCAGCAAAAAATCCACAGGAAGACTTGCATATTTTAGTTGATAGCACAGGGATCAAAGTTACAGGTGATGGGGAATGGGTGCGTAAAAAACATGGCGTAAACCAACATCGACAATGGCTGAAATTACATCTTGCGACAGATGCAAACAGTGGAGAAATACAAGCGGTTGAAGTCACGACCTGCCAATATGGTGATGCTGAAATGCTCCAACCTCTTTTAGATCAAATTGATGAACCCATTGCATCTGTCACGGCTGATGGTGCTTATGACACAGTGAATTGTTATGATGCGATTTTGAAACGGCAAGCAAATGTAATTATCCCTCCTCGTTCCAATGCTGCTTTATGGGCGGAAAATGAAATTGGTAAAGCAAGGAATCATGCAGTACAAGGCTGTTGGGACAAGGGTCAAAAGCAGTGGAAACGAGATATTGGTTATCATCGACGATCCCGAATAGAGGCTAAAATGTTTGCCTTGAAACGACTTGGACAAGGTGTATCTAGTCGATGCTTTAATCGTCAGGTGGTTGACTTGCAAATAAGAGTCGATATTTTGAATAAATTTACTCAACTTGGTACAGCTAAAACGGTGGCTGTTGCATAAATATCTGAAGATTAGAACAACTCTACCTTTCGTCTATTTGTGCAACAAAGCCGAAATTGATACAACATTTAAAACATACTGGACAGATTGGATTCCTGATTTGTTTGAACTGCTTTTTATTCACTTCCAAACTTTGCTTCAATTGTTTGTAGCCAAGATTGGCCAATAGTCCTTTGAGTGGGACTGTAACGTAGAGGAACTTCACCCCCTTAAATATCTTTCCGAACATACCCTCACCTTAAGAAAAATTTCTTCATGTAGATTTTTAAAATATTGTATTATGTATTTTTAAAAATATAAACTATAATTTTTTTAAAATTGGATTTCTACGGTACAACTACATGGCTATATTTCTACTATTAATAGTTGTTTTTATTCAAATTGTTTTATTAGCCACACCTTTTTATGTTGCTCAAAAATTTCCTAATTTTCCTCGTTCATGGTTGAGACGGCCATTTTTTATAGTCACTCTGGTATCACTACAAGTACTCTATTTTCAAATCCTTGAGGTTGCAGGCTTCTTCACATACCTAAATGAATTACTACTTGCGAACTATTTATAAATTGGTGTTACAAATGAATAGAATCAAACTTTATCGCTTCTTAAGATATTTCGCCTTGACTGCGTTGATCAGTCTAATCATTTTAGTTTTTTGGATCTCTGTTCTTAAGAGAGCTTATTACATACCTGTCAATGCAATGTACTACCAGTGTGATCAACCTTACATATCAGCTTACCAAACAACAGACGGCAATGTACTAACCACGTTGAATAAAAAAGATTACTGTATTGATCTGGCGATACCTTTTGCAAACAATCTGCACAAGCGTCAACAATCAACTGATTTCACGTTTCTACTACTGGATTTCGACAAGCTGCAAAAAGTAAGATCAGGAACAACACATACTTTTTTTAAAAATCCTGATCAAAAAAAGTATGATCTTATTCAGAAAAATGCTGGAGTTTTCTATTTGAACTTCTTGGACAATATTGACTTCAGCAAATCCAATCCATCGGATCAAGTGCTGTATGTTCAACCAAAACTAAGCCTCTATGATACTAACCTGAGTACTGTTTTGTTTAAGAAATAATGTAAAATCTATTTTTTATAAAGCTACTTAAAAAAGTAGCTTTTCTTTTATAGTAGATGAGTTATGTCCGAAAAAAAAAGGATTTCAATAAGCAAGCCCCTTTCGCAATACATCTCAAGTTTGTCTCGCAACACGGATAACACAGCGGTGGAAGAAAGCAATGTTGCTTGGTCTAAACATATAAATCGAATGCTAATCGACCACATTTCACTACTGGAAGAACATACCTTATCAGTTTTAAAAAAATTAGATCCTGAAGTACTTCATGCTCTCAAAATGATTACCAAATCTCATTCTGAATCACTATTTCTATATAAATATGGACAAGACATCCATAAATTTATATTTAGTATCTATGTTGATGAGTTTGGTCTTAATGAAATGGATGCAACAATTAAACATGCTTTGATTGAAGATTTCACCAAGCTCAGATTAACAAAAGTAGAGTCATTAGCTTTAATTTCTTATCTGCAACGTGAACAATGTACACAATAATAAAATTGTAAAATGATTACTTAAATTTTTTGATGCTACAATAAAAAGACACCCAAAAGATTTAATAGCTTAGACATCTAGAATGCTAAGATAAGGAGAATAACGGTGAGATTAGACATTTCAGAAGCAGATGCTAAGGATCTGTTTGTTGACTATTTGCGTAGCGAGGGACTGGATGTTTCATTCGACAAACTTGTAACGGATGGAAGTCGTAAGTGGGTAACATGCCTTGAACGTACAGGTAAAAACCGAAATTCAAAATCGGCATGGTATAGATTAAATTTTAACTATGACGTGCCGAGTGTTCTGTATAGCAATTACGATAAAGGCATTGTAAAAAAAGTCTGGCATTTAGACCCAAAACAACTCAAAAAAAAGCAACTCTCGCCTCAAGAACAGAGGCAAGAAGAAAAACGTAGAAAACTAAATACCATTAAAAAGAGACGTAGAGATCGCCACCTAAATACAAGGCAGCGTATTGCTGCAACTTGGTCACGTATTGAGTTTGCAAGAGCAATCCCGATTAAGTCAATAAACGAAATTCCGTATTTAAAAGCAAAGTTAATCACAGATGAAAATCTCAATCTTTTTAATTGCAGAAAGATAGTTCATCAGCCATTATTTGCAAAATCGTTTCACATGCTCGTAGCTAGAACCATTCAAAAAGCTAAAGCAAAAGGAAAGATAATTGACTATGAAAAACCCAAATATTTTACTCATGGATGGTTTCAAAATTATCATCTCAGGAATACATTAATCACGCCTTATTACAATAAAGATTTAAAAATTGTGAATGTGCAAACTATTTCTTCTTTTCCAGATCGAGACAATAAAGGTGCATATAAGTTTTTTAAGGCCAACCTTTCATCTGGCCAGAAAGAAGCTACATTTTGCCCGATCAATCGCCTACCCTCACAGGACGATCAACATTTTGCAATATCAGAGGGATACTCAACAGGTAAAAGCTTCTCACGGATCAGTAAAGATAAACCATGTATTCTCTCAGCCTTTGATAAGAATAATCTCTTATCGGTCGCAGTGGCCATTAAAGAGCGTTTTCCAAATGCGAGCATCTATCAAGTCGCAGATAATGATTTAAAAGAACAATTAACCAAAGGTCAAAATGGAGGAGTAACAAAAGCTTTAGAAGCTGCTAATGCAGTTAATGGCAACGTTTTAATTCCACCAGTAAAAAAAGATGAAGCGAATGAAATATCGGACTGGAATGACTTGGAAATTAAATATGGTACACAGCATTGTTTTGACATACTGAACAACCTTTTACACGAAATATCAGCTTATAAAAAAATTGAAATGACAAAATCAACACCAGATAAACCCAATCTATTAGCTCATCAAATTCATAGCAGAGTACCTGAAATTTCATTGAAGAAAACAACAAATGCCCTTGACCCCTCAGTCTTTACAACATGGTTGATTAATAAATTGGATGAAAAAAAGCACCAACTTGCATCAACAAATACAATCGATAATTCATTTGAAGTTGCAGGTGATCTTGTTCGTGCAATGGCTTCAGAGCAAGGTAAAAGCATTATCCCCATGATGCAGTATATTTGCACCAAAAACGACTGGCACGACCTCAATAAAGCAATTTCAAACGGCTTTGTTGCACAAATAGACGAAAGGTAGAGTTGTTCTAATCTTCAGATATTTATGCAACAGCCACCGTTTTAGCTGTACCAAGTTGAGTAAATTTATTCAAAATATCGACTCTTATTTGCAAGTCAACCACCTGACGATTAAAGCATCGACTAGATACACCTTGTCCAAGTCGTTTCAAGGCAAACATTTTAGCCTCTATTCGGGATCGTCGATGATAACCAATATCTCGTTTCCACTGCTTTTGACCCTTGTCCCAACAGCCTTGTACTGCATGATTCCTTGCTTTACCAATTTCATTTTCCGCCCATAAAGCAGCATTGGAACGAGGAGGGATAATTACATTTGCTTGCCGTTTCAAAATCGCATCATAACAATTCACTGTGTCATAAGCACCATCAGCCGTGACAGATGCAATGGGTTCATCAATTTGATCTAAAAGAGGTTGGAGCATTTCAGCATCACCATATTGGCAGGTCGTGACTTCAACCGCTTGTATTTCTCCACTGTTTGCATCTGTCGCAAGATGTAATTTCAGCCATTGTCGATGTTGGTTTACGCCATGTTTTTTACGCACCCATTCCCCATCACCTGTAACTTTGATCCCTGTGCTATCAACTAAAATATGCAAGTCTTCCTGTGGATTTTTTGCTGATTTATGTAGAAGTGGCTGGAGCTTATCTGCTCGCCGACTCAATGTTGAGAAGTCTGGAACATTCCAGTCGAGGTGAGCCATTTGCAAAAGGCTTTGAATGAAACCTTGTGTTTGGCGTAAAGCCAGTTGGAACAGGTTTCGTATCGTCAGGGC
>NZ_CP137748.1:0-47273 GCF_033439925.1 Acinetobacter sp. 16 | reverse complement strand
TTCAAACAAAATAATTCACAGATGAAAGTTAGTAATGGTGAACTGGCTAAAGTAATAGGTTTTGAAAAGGATAAATTCAATAATCCTAAAGCTATGATGGTTCAAATGGAAAGTGATAGCAGAATTGTTAGAGTTGATTTAAAGGAATATGACCAGTTCAAACATGGCTATGCAAATACTATTCACTCATCACAAGGTATGACTGTAGATAGTGCTTATATTGTAGCTAGTGAAAATATGAATGCTAATTTAACTTATGTTGCTTTAACTCGACATAAGCAAAATATTCAAATCAATTATAGTGCTTTAACTTTTGCAACTAATGAAAAAGAAACTGTTAAGACCCCTGACGGTAAAGTTTCTTATGACCATAATTACAAACCAGTAGAAAGAGAAGTAACGGCTTTTGAAAACTTCAAAAAGGTACTTGGACGTTCAGAAACTAAAGAGTTCTCTACAGACTTCACACTTGTAGAATCTAAAGATAATTTAATGAAGTCTTATTTAAATGATCATAGATTGCATTTAGAGAATAAGCGTGAATTGTTTGGAATAAATAGCAAGCTGTATTCATTGACCAGTGAAAATAAAACATTCACTAAAGAAGAAATCGTTTCTGAAGTTAGAGCAAGTTTGAAATCTAAAGCCTTACTTGGTGACGAGATCGTTAAGTTTAACGGCAATATGAATATAGCAAAAGGTGAGCTTGTAAAACTTACTAATGATCTTGAGATTAAAACAGGACTATTTAAAAAGGTAACTTTTGAAAAAGGTACTGAATTAAAAGTTATTGATGCTTATAAAGTTAAAGATAAGCCAGTAATGAAAGCACGAATTAAAAATGAAGAATACGAGATTCCTTTCAATAAATTGAATCTTGAATATTCAGATAAATACTTTAATGAGTTTAAAGACCAGTCAAAAGCTAGATTCGATTCACGGCATAAAACTGAAGTCTATACAGAGTTTAGAGAACAGCTTTTAAAGCAAAAAGCGAATGCACCAAAAGACAATTTGAATGCACCTAATCAGCGTATTAAAAACCCAAATACGCCTAATCGAAACACACCTAAATATTAAATGAGGGCGGTTTTATGAATAATTTTATACATAATGGAAAAATTGTTAGTCCTGATGATGAAGTATTAACACAGGCAATTTTGCAAGAGTGTTATCAAAAAGGGATTAGACCTATTTGCGCTTGTCTGCCACAAAAAAACATTGAAATGTATATCGCTAAAATTGGCGAAAACTTTGTTTTAAAGCGTATGCCTAACAGCGCAGATCAGCACGACTTTAGTTGCCTAAGCTATGAGCCACCTACTGAAATTTCAGGACTAGGCGAGGTTATTGGGGAAGCTATCAAGACAGATGAAACAGGGGCAAGTGTTTTAAAGTTTGAGTTCAGTTTGTCAAAAAGCAATGTATCCAAACAAGCGCCTACGCCAAGTGATACACCTAAAGATACTGTAAAAGCTGAAACAACAAAATTGACCTTAAAAGGGACGTTAGATTACTTGCTTGAAGAAGCTTTGTTAAACCGCCACCAACCGAACATGAAGCATAATTGGTTTCAATTTCGCAAGGCATTAAAAGTAGCTTTGAATGATAAAAAGAATAAAAAAGATGATTTAAGTGGATTGGTTTATATCCCTGAATATTACGACCAAACCAAACACAATGAGATTGAAGCCCGAAGAAAAGCAGAGTTGGCAGACCTGAAAGTTAAAGGCAATAAACGCCCATTAAAAATATTTATTGGTGTGATTAAGTCTATTGAAGATGCACGTTTTGATGGGGGCAGAATCATTCTAAAACATGCCCCAACCTTGCATTTATTTATGGATGCAAAAATGTATAGCCGAGTTAATAAACGCTTTGAAGCCGAGCTTGAGCAGGCGCATTATCAAGACGATGTAAACCTATTAGCAATTGGGACTTTTGGATTTGCGGATAGTGGTATCGCAAAGATTGAAGAAATTGCTCTAGTGCCTTTAAATCAAACTTGGCTACCATTTGAGAGCTTGGGTGAAAAAGAACTCTTAGACACGCTTACAATGCAGAATAGGTCATTCATTAAGTGCTTGCGATATAATCTAAGCCCTAAAAGTCCAATTGCAAACGTATTGCTTACAGACACCAACCCACCAACGGCATTTTACTTAATCAATGATCAGACTGAAGATTCTTATATTACTGAAGCAAAGGAATTGATTGCTTCAAGTGAGTTCACATCAATTCTGGTCAATGTCGATCGGGACGTTGTAGACATTCCACCACCTGAAAATAAACCGTTGTTAGGCTATAACAATCATACTGACACCGCAGTTAATAGTTAAGGATTCATATATGGATTACCAAGAACAGGAACAATTTAAAATTTTTGCGGGCTTTGTCGCTTTTCTGATAGCTGTTTTTTGCTTTCTAGTATGGAAAGGCTCAAGTGCCGTAGGTTTAGATTTTGCCACTGGAATGAAGTCTAGTGTTGGCTTAATTGCTTTGGTAGTGGCGCTGTACTTTGCTATCAAATGGGATATACCTAAAGCTATGCTTTACCCTACGGTAGCTGTTTTATTGGTTGTCTGCTTATTCCCTGCATTAAATTATTATGCGCTTGAAGCTTCAGAAAAATCATTTAATCAAACAACTAATTTTCTTGGTCAGCCAGTACAAGAATTTTCAGCGACCACAATTACCGTTATGTGGGGCATGTGGTATATGAAAGCGGTTTACATGCTTGTAGCGGGCTTAATTGGAGTTGTTCTACAAAGAATTAGGTATCCTGAAGAAAATTATTTTTAAGCGTACTAAGCAAAAAAAGCCAGTTCTATACTGGCTTTTTTATTTTTCTAAAAGGTTGTTTTTAGTCTAAGTTTCTTTTAATGATGATTTTGTATTTATTATGGTCACGCTTTCCACGTTGCCCTGAAAAATATATTCCTGAAGTAGATACATTGTCTGAATTAATCAAAACAAATGGTAAATTTTGTTTCGCTAGAGTGATATAAGCTTCAACACAATCTTTTAACTCATTGTTTTTTTGATCTTTTGGCAAGTCAGCTACGATAAAGCCAACATTAAGTTGATGCTTTTCAAATGTTTCAATAGCTTCACGTTGATCTGCGTCATAGTGAATTTTATTAATTAGTCTAGATATACAAATTGAAATAATTTCATAAACAAGAATTGCGAGTGCTAAAAACATCCCCGCAAAAACTGTAATTTCTTTGCTAAAAATTACACCTAAGTATTCACTTATAATGAATTTAATAAAAATAACTAAAGCTACAACGAAAATCAAAATTTTCAGTATGTTTAGAAGAGATGGATCCGTAAATTTGAACAACTCCTATAAGTGATATTCTGCTCCTCAAATGATGTTATAAACATCAATATATGGAGTATTTTATGGCACGTAGACCAAGAAGAAATCATTCAAATGATTTTAAAGCTAAGGTAGCACTTGCTGCGATTAAAGCAGAAAAAACACTTGCTGAATTGAGTGCTGAGTTTGATGTTCATCAAAACCAAATTATTGACTGGAAAAATCAATTGATCTCAGCTTCCTCGCAAGCTTTCGATCAATCAAAAGCTCCAACAGAACCACCCATCGATCTAAAAAAACTACATGCAAAAATCGGTGAGCAGGCATTAGAAATTGATTTTTTAGAAGGTGTGTTGAAGAAACTGGGCCGCTTCAACCACAAAAGTTAATCGACGACTCACTTCAGATTTCAGTATCTAAGCAAGCTAAGCTGCTGAAAGTCTCCCGTGGTTGTTATTACTATCGCCCAAAACCTGTGAGTGCATCAGATCTGAAGCTGATGCGATGTATTGATGAATTACATATGCAATATCCTTTTGCAGGCAGTCGTATGATGCGTGATTTGTTGAATCGTCAAGGACATCATATAGGACGACGTCATACACGTACTTTAATGAAGAAAATGGGTATTCAGGCGTTATATTGCAAACCAAATTTAAGCCAGGCTAATCAAGCTCACCGTAAATATCCATATCTGCTCAAAGGATTGGCTATTCAGCGCAGTAATCAAGTGTGGTCTACGGATATAACGTATATCCCTATGGCAAAAGGCTTTGTTTATTTATGTGCTGTGATTGATTGGCATAGCCGCAAGGTACTTGCGCATAGAGTATCGATTAGTATGGAGGTGGATTTTTGTATTTCGGCTTTAAATGAAGCGATTGAAAAATATGGTCGACCTGAAATATTTAATACAGACCAAGGCAGCCAGTTTACCAGTGATGCATTTATTGATGTATTGAAATCAAATGGCATTCAAATCAGTATGGATGGTAAAGGTCGATGGGTAGATAATGTGATGGTTGAACGATTATGGCGGAGCGTTAAATATGAAGAGGTGTATCTCAAAGCTTATAGCAGTGTCACAGATGCGAAAAAGCAATTAAGTGCATATTTTGAGTTTTATAATTTGAAACGACCTCATTCGAGTCTAGACAAAATGACACCAAATGAGTTTTACTATGATCAGCTACCCCAACAAAACAAGGTGGCTTAACTAGAGCGGAATATCACTTATAAATACGCTTTTAGTTGTTCAAACAAGTGGGACCACCTCTCTCGCATTTGCGGGGTTTTTAATGCTGAATAAAAGGAAAACTTGATGGAATTGCCCAATATTATTCAACAATTTATTGGAAACAGCGTTTTAGAGCCAAATAAAATTGGTCAGTCGCCATCGGATGTTTATTCTTTTAATCGAAATAATGAAACTTTTTTTCTTAAGCGATCTAGCACTTTATATACAGAGACCACATACAGTGTCTCTCGCGAAGCGAAAATGTTGAGTTGGCTCTCTGAGAAATTAAAGGTGCCTGAACTCATCATGACTTTTCAGGATGAGCAGTTTGAATTAATGATCACTAAAGCGATCAATGCAAAACCAATTTCAGCGCTTTTTTTAACAGACCAAGAATTGCTTGCTATCTATAAGGAGGCACTCAATCTGTTAAATTCAGTTGCTATTATTGATTGTCCATTTATTTCAAACATTGATCATCGGTTAAAAGAGTCAAAATTTTTTATTGATAACCAACTCCTTGACGATATAGATCAAGATGATTTTGACGCTGAATTATGGGGAGACCATAGAACTTACCTAAGTCTATGGAATGAGTTAACTGAGACTCGTGTTGAAGAAAGATTGGTTTTTTCTCATGGCGATATCACGGATAGTAATATTTTTATAGATAAATTCAATGAAATTTACTTTTTAGATCTTGGCCGTGCTGGGTTAGCTGATGAATTTGTAGATATATCCTTTGTTGAACGTTGCCTAAGAGAGGATGCCTCGGAGGAAACTGCTAAAATATTTTTAAAGCATTTAAAAAATGATAGACCTGACAAAAGGAATTATTTTTTAAAACTTGATGAATTGAATTGATTCTAAGCATTATCTAAAAATACTTAATTGTCTTTTAACGTCGCTAAATTTTAAATAAATAAGTGAAGAGTGTTAGTGGAGCCACTGATTTAAAGTTGGCAGAGTAAAACTTGAAGTGCGACATAAACCACCTAATTAATTTAAAGGGTTTATGGAGTATATAAAATTGTCATACCATCATCTTAACTTTGAAGATCGTACTGCATTAATGCTTGAGTCAAGAAAAGAAGGCTTTTCAGCCAGAAAATTTGCTGAACTCATTAAAAGACATCCTAGTACGATCTATCGTGAGCTTAAAAGAAATAGCATCAATGACGTTTATCAAGCTCGATATGCTTCTGATAACACCTTCGCTAGACGTAGACGTGGTCACAGAAAACTCAAAATCGATTCAATCCTCTGGAAATTTATTGTTGAAGCGATCCGTTGTTTATGGTCTCCTCAGCAAATAGCAAAGCGTTTAAAGACATTTCCTGATTTGGATCAAACAATGAATGTAAGCCATACAACGATTTATTCAACGATACGAGCATTACCAAAGGGTGAGTTGAAAAAAGACTTATTATCCTGTCTACGTCATGAAAATAAAAAGCGAAAAGCTAACGGTGAACCTAAAAAAGATTCTATATTACAGGATATTAAAACTATTCATGAGCGCCCAGCCGAAGTTCAAGAAAGAAAAATACCGGGTCATTGGGAAGCTGATTTAATTAAAGGTAAAGACAATAAAAGTTCGATAGCAACACTTATTGAACGAAATACACGGCTCTGTATCTTGGCAACATTACCTGATGCAAAGGCAGAATCAGTGCGCAAGGCTTTAACTGAAGCTCTGAAATATTTACCTGCAGAACTGCGTAAAACGTTGACCTATGACCGTGGACGTGAGATGTCAGAACATAAAATACTCGAAGAAGATTTAGGCATAGATGTATATTTCTGTGACCCACATTCACCCTGGCAAAAAGGCACATGCGAAAATATGAATGGTTTAATTAGGCAATATTTACCTAAAGGGATTGATTTAAATCAGGCAGATCAGCATTATTTAAATCAAGTTGCCATGTCACTGAATACTCGTCCTAGAAAGGCGTTAGATTGGCTTACACCATTAGAGAAATTTGCTCAGCTTGTTGATTATCATATGGCTTTTGAAACTGTCGCACCTCATGTTTGAATTCGCCCCATATTTTTGCTACAGTGAACCAAATTAAGATCATCTATTTACTAGGCCTCGCATTTGCGGGGTTTTTAATGCTGAATAAAAGGAAAACTTGATGGAATTGCCCAATATTATGCACCCGGTCGCGAAGCTGAGCACCGCATTAGCCGCTGCATTGATGCTGAGCGGGTGCATGCCCGGTGAAATCCGCCCGACGATTGGCCAGCAAATGGAAACTGGCGACCAACGGTTTGGCGATCTGGTTTTCCGCCAGCTCGCACCGAATGTCTGGCAGCACACTTCCTATCTCGACATGCCGGGTTTCGGGGCAGTCGCTTCCAACGGTTTGATCGTCAAGGATGGCGGCCGCGTGCTGGTGGTCGATACCGCCTGGACCGATGACCAGACCGCCCAGATCCTCAACTGGATCAAGCAGGAGATCAACCTGCCGGTCGCGCTGGCGGTGGTGACTCACGCGCATCAGGACAAGATGGGCGGTATGGACGCGCTGCATGCGGCGGGGATTGCGACTTATGCCAATGCGTTGTCGAACCAGCTTGCCCCGCAAGAGGGGATGGTTGCGGCGCAACACAGCCTGACTTTCGCCGCCAATGGCTGGGTCGAACCAGCAACCGCGCCCAACTTTGGCCCGCTCAAGGTATTTTACCCCGGCCCCGGCCACACCAGTGACAATATCACCGTTGGGATCGACGGCACCGACATCGCTTTTGGTGGCTGCCTGATCAAGGACAGCAAGGCCAAGTCGCTCGGCAATCTCGGTGATGCCGACACTGAGCACTACGCCGCGTCAGCGCGCGCGTTTGGTGCGGCGTTCCCCAAGGCCAGCATGATCGTGATGAGCCATTCCGCCCCCGATAGCCGCGCCGCAATCACTCATACGGCCCGCATGGCCGACAAGCTGCGCTGAGCCATGGCTGACCACGTCACCCCCAATCTGCCATCGCGCGATTTCGATGTGACAGAGGCGTTTTATGCGAAGCTGGGCTTTGCGACGAGTTGGAAGGATCGCGGCTGGATGATCCTGCAGCGCGGCGGTTTGCAGCTCGAATTCTTCCCCTATCCTGACCTCGACCCAGCTACGAGCTCGTTCGGCTGTTGCCTGCGGTTGGATGATCTCGATGCCATGGTGGCATTGGTGAACGCGGCGGGAGCCGAGGAAAAAAGCACCGGCTGGCCGCGCTTCAAAGCTCCGCAACTGGAGGCGAGCGGCCTGAGGATCGGCTACCTGATCGATCCCGACTGCACGCTGGTGCGGCTGATCCAGAACCCCGACTGACCGCATGCCCGCGAAAATCAAGATTTGCGGGATCAGCACACCCGAGGCGCTCGATGCGACCATCGCGGCGCGGGCGGACTATGCCGGGTTGGTGTTCTATCCAGCGTCGCCCCGTGCGGTTACGTCGAATGTCGCGGGCGCTTTGACATCGCGCGCAGCTGGCCAGATCGCCATGGTCGGTTTGTTCGTCGATGCGGATGATGCTGTCATCGCCGACGCACTGGTGGCAGCCAAGCTGAACGCGCTGCAGCTGCACGGTTCGGAATCGCCCGAACGCGTGGCCCAGTTGCGCGCGCGGTTTGGCAAGCCGGTGTGGAAGGCGCTGCCCGTCGCCAGCGCCAGCGATGTCGCACGCGCCGCAGCCTATGCCGGGGCGGCGGACTTGATCTTGTTCGACGCCAAGACCCCCAAAGGCGCGCTGCCCGGCGGCATGGGGTTGGCGTTCGACTGGTCGCTGCTGGCCGGATATCGCGGTGCCTTGCCGTGGGGGCTGGCAGGCGGGCTAAATCCGACGAATGTTGCCGAGGCGATTGCGCGCACCGGAGCGCCGCTGGTCGATACCTCCAGCGGCGTCGAAAGCGCGCCGGGCGTCAAGGATACCGACAAGATTACCAATTTCGCCTTTGCGGTGCGCTTGGCCTAAATCGCGTCGATCAATAGGCGTCGTTCAGCGCAAAGATCGGCTTGCGGGTGCGCCACTGCCCTCGGGTGAAGTCGGGAAAATCTAACGTGCGATTGCCCTCAGCAATCGATTGTTCCGACAGAGGCGTGATCGCGCTCCAGGCCAGCGCGTCGTAAATGTCGATTGGCATCGGGGCCTTGGCCTTCAGCGCCTCGACAAAAGCGTGGATCACGAACCAGTCCATCCCGCCATGCCCGGCCCCTGCCGCCAGATCGGCGTAGCGTTTCCATAGCGGGTGATCGTATTTCGCAAACCAGCCCTCGGCAGGCTCCCAGCGGTGCGGCTGTGGGCTCTTGCCCTCCAGATAGATCGACTTGTTGACGTCCATCCACAGCCCCTCGGTGCCTTGCACCCGAAAGCCGAGAGAATAGGGGCGCGGCAGCGAGGTGTCGTGGCACAGCATGATCGTTTCACCATTAGTGCAGCCGATCATGGTGTTGACCACATCACCCAGTGCGAATTTCACCTCGGCGTTGGGATGATCGGCAGAGCCGTTCTTGACGACATAATCATGCAGCCCGCGCGCCTTACAGCCGAAGCCGCCAGCGCCCGCTTCGCCCGGCAACGCGACCTTCAGGGTGCGGGTCTGCGGCGGGTAGCACACGCCGGCATCGGCGCAGCCCTGGTACTTCACGGTCAGGGTGGTCGCGCTCGCGCCGGCCGCGGGCGTGCCGGTGAGGGTGCCGAGCAATTCCTTGCGGTAGGTTTCGACGTCGCCGAAGAATTCGTCGCGGTAGGCCTTGCCCTTCGGCAGCGCCATGGTCGCGCCGGTGAAGGCGGCATCGGCCTTGACCGAGGTGCGGTGCCGGTACAGGTAATAGCCGTCGGCGATCCGCCAGCGCACCTCGATGCGGTCCGGCGCGGTGGCCTGCGCGGACAGGACGAAGACCTCGTCGACCGGCGGCAGTTCGAAGTCCTGGGCGACGGCCGAGGTCGCGGGCAGCGCAAGCAGCAGGGCGAGCCCGGCCAGCCAGCGGCGCAGGCGGATCGTGGATGCGGTCATTGGCTCAGTTTACCGGTCGGCTCTCGGCGGCCAGCCATTGCAGGTATTCGGGCAGGCCGGACGCGGCTTCGACCGCGAGCAGCTCCGGGAGTTCGTAGGGATGCAGTTGGCGCAGGCGTTCCTGCAGGGCGGGGTAGGCCTCGGCACTGGTCTTGACCAGCAGCAGGACCTCGGCCGCGGCCTCGACCTTGCGTTGCCAGCGATAGACCGAACGCAGGCCGGGCAGGAGGTTGACGCAGGCGGCCAGGCGCTCGGCCACCAGCGCGGTGGCGATGCGCTCGGCGCTGTCGGCGTCGGGACAGGTGCAGAAGCAGATCAGGGCGCTCACCGGCATAGGGTAGCGGCTGCCCCGATCCGGCGGGCCTGGCGGACATCCGCGTGCGGCCCTTGAAAGTCGGCGGGCCCGCCCCATCTCGGTGGCATGCCGGGTTCGCCCGGTTCTGTTGTCCGCGGTTTGGCACTCGCTTCGCGCGACTGCTAAAATCGCCGGGTTTTTCCACGTCAATCAACCATTTACCGAGGTTGCCATGTCCAATATCAAGCCGCTGCACGACCGCGTGGTCATCAAGCGCATGGAAGAAGAGAAGCTGTCCGCCGGCGGGATCGTGATCCCGGATTCGGCCACCGAGAAGCCGATCAAGGGCGAAGTCGTCGCCGTCGGCACCGGCAAGGTGCTGGACAACGGCCAGGTCCGCGCGCCGCAGGTCAAGGTCGGCGACAAGGTGCTGTTCGGCAAGTACAGCGGCACCGAAGTGAAGCTGGACGGCGTCGAGCTGCTGGTGGTGAAGGAAGACGACCTGTTCGCGATCCTCGGCTGATCGCGCGTCGCTCCCACACATTTCTCATCCGAATAATTTTTCGAGGTAATTCGCAATGGCTGCCAAGGACATTCGTTTCGGCGAAGACGCGCGCTCCAAGATGGTGCGCGGCGTCAACGTGCTCGCCAACGCCGTGAAGGCGACCCTCGGCCCGAAGGGCCGCAACGTCGTGCTGCAGAAGAGCTACGGCGCGCCGACCATCACCAAGGACGGCGTCTCCGTCGCCAAGGAAATCGAACTGGCTGACGCGTTCGAGAACATGGGCGCGCAGATGGTGAAGGAAGTCGCTTCCAAGACCTCCGACAACGCCGGCGACGGCACCACCACCGCCACCGTGCTGGCGCAGGCGTTCATCCGCGAGGGCATGAAGGCGGTCGCCGCCGGCATGAACCCGATGGACCTGAAGCGCGGCATCGACCAGGCGGTGAAGGCCGCGGTCGGCGAACTGAAGTCGCTGTCCAAGCCGTCGTCGACCAGCAAGGAAATCGCCCAGGTCGGCGCGATCTCCGCGAACTCGGATGCCAACATCGGCGACCTGATCGCGCAGGCGATGGACAAGGTCGGCAAGGAAGGCGTGATCACGGTCGAGGAAGGCAGCGGCCTGGACAACGAACTCGACGTGGTCGAGGGCATGCAGTTCGACCGCGGCTACCTGAGCCCGTACTTCGTCAACAACCAGCAGTCGATGTCGGCCGACCTGGATGATCCCTTCATCCTGCTGTACGACAAGAAGATCTCCAACGTGCGCGACCTGCTGCCCGTCCTCGAGGGCGTGGCCAAGGCCGGCAAGCCGCTGCTGATCGTGGCGGAGGAAGTCGAAGGCGAAGCGCTGGCGACCCTGGTGGTCAACACCATCCGCGGCATCGTCAAGGTCTGCGCGGTGAAGGCCCCGGGCTTCGGCGACCGTCGCAAGGCGATGCTGGAAGACATGGCGATCCTGACCGGCGGCGTGGTGATTTCCGAGGAAGTCGGCCTGTCGCTGGAGAAGGCCACCATCAAGGACCTCGGCCGCGCCAAGAAGATCCAGGTGTCGAAGGAAAACACCACCATCATCGATGGCGCCGGCGAAGGCGCGGGCATCGAGGCGCGCATCAAGCAGATCAAGGCGCAGATCGAGGAGACCTCCTCCGACTACGACCGCGAGAAGCTGCAGGAGCGCGTGGCCAAGCTGGCCGGCGGCGTTGCGGTGATCAAGGTCGGTGCCGCCACCGAAGTCGAGATGAAGGAAAAGAAGGCGCGCGTCGAAGACGCCCTGCACGCGACCCGTGCGGCCGTCGAGGAAGGCATCGTCCCGGGCGGCGGCGTCGCCCTGATCCGTGCCAAGGCGGCGATCGCCGGCATCAAGGGCGTGAACGAAGACCAGAACCACGGCATCCAGATCGCCCTGCGCGCGATGGAAGCCCCGCTGCGCGAGATCGTGACCAATGCCGGCGATGAGCCGTCGGTCATCCTCAACCGCGTGGTCGAAGGTTCGGGTGCGTTCGGCTACAACGCCGCCAACGGCGAGTTCGGCGACATGATCGAGTTCGGCATCCTGGACCCGACCAAGGTCACCCGCACCGCGCTGCAGAACGCCGCGTCGATCGCGGGCCTGATGATCACCACCGAAGCGATGGTGGCCGAGGCCCCGAAGAAGGACGAGCCGGCGATGCCGGCCGGCGGCGGCATGGGCGGCATGGGCGGCATGGATTTCTAAGCCCCGCGATCCATCAAGCAAGACCACAAAGCCCGGCCTCGTGCCGGGCTTTGTGCGTTCTGGCGTCCGAGGCGGGAGACTTCCTACCCGCCCCGCGGCAATGTCTGACGCGAAGATCAGAAAACGCCGATATGAACGCGTGCTCGCGGGCGCAACCCTGAGCAGCCGTCCCTGCAACGGAGCGCTGCGTGCCGCGCCTGACCGCACCCCGGCGGCAGGCCGAGGTGTGCGCGCCACTGCCGGCCGCCCACGCCGCTGCGCGTTACGCGCGCCACCTGCCCGAGCGCACGCTGCTGTACGCGCTAGTGCAGGCGCACTACCCGGACTTCATCGCGCGTCTTGAGGCCGAAGACCGCCCGCTGCCCGAGTATGTGCGCGAGGAGTTCGAGACCTACCTGCGCTGCGGCGTGCTCGAGCACGGCTTCCTGCGCGTGGTCTGCGAGCACTGTCGTGCCGAGAGGCTGGTGGCGTATTCCTGCAAGAAGCGCGGGCTGTGCCCGAGCTGCGGCGCACGGCGCATGGCCGAGTCGGCGCGGCATCTGGTGGACGAGGTGTTCGGCCCGCGGCCGGTGCGGCAATGGGTGCTGAGTTTCCCGTACCCGTTGCGCTTCCTGTTCGCCAGCAAGCCTGAGGCGATCGGCCCGGTGCTGGGCATCGTGCATCGTGTGATCGCCGGTTGGCTTGCCGATCAGGCCGGCGTGCCGCGGGATACGGCGCAATGCGGCGTGGTGACCCTGATCCAGCGCTTCGGCAGCGCGCTGAATCTCAACATCCACTTCCACATGCTGTGGCTCGACGGCGTGTACGAGGACACCACCGAGCGTCCGCAGCGCAAGCCGCGCCTGCACCGCACCCGTGCGCCCACATCGGCGCAACTGACGGAACTGGCCAACACCATCGCGCATCGCGTGTGCCGGCACCTGTCGCGCCGCGGCTGGCTCGAAGGCGAAGACGAATCCGTGTTCCTGTCCGACAGCGCGGGTAGCGACGACGGCATGGATGGGCTGCGGATGAGTTCGATGACCTACCGCATCGCCACCGGTCGCGACGCTGGCCGCAAGGTCGTCACGCTGCAAACGCTGCCTGGCGACGCCGGTCCGCTGGAGGGCGACGCCGGCAAGGTCGGCGGCTTCTCGCTGCATGCCGGCGTGGCCGCGGAAGCACACGAAAGCCACAAGCTCGAAAAGCTGTGCCGCTACATCACGCGCCCGGCGATCAGCGAGCAGCGGCTATCGATCTCGCCACAGGGCAGGGTGCGTTACCAGCTCAAGACGCCGTGGCGCAATGGCACCACGCATGTCGAATGGGATGCGGTGGACTTCATCGCCAAGCTGGCGGCACTGGTCCCGCCGCCACGCGCGCATCTCACCCGCTTCCACGGCGTATTCGCCCCGAATGCAAACCTGCGCGCGCAGCTGACGCCCTCGGGGCGCGGCAGGCGGCCTGCGGGCGATGCGGCGCCAGTGGACGTCAGCGCCCACGACGAGCCGCGCAGCCCCGAGCAGAAGCGCCGTGCGATGAGCTGGGCGCAACGGCTCAAGCGGGTCTTTTCCATCGACATCACCACCTGCGCCCACTGCGGCGGCGCGGTGCGGATCGTCGCCAGCATCGAAGACCCCAAGGCCATTCGCGCCATCCTCGCCCACTTCGAGAAACACGGCGCGCTGGAGCAAGCGCACTACCGGCCCGCAGCGCGCGCCCCGCCGCCCGCCGCGTGATGAGGCGCCGGCCACACAGCCGGCAGCCAAGCCAGAGTCCGATCCGATGCGGCCACGACCCCGCAGGGCTGCGCTCGGCCCTGTGCCGGGATTCGGTGAGAAATGGCTACGCACTGAGCCGCTGCGTGGCCCCGCGATGTCGAAAACCCACGCATGAACCCCCGATCTGTGCCCGATCTGTGCCCAAAGCGGCGCTTGCGCGGCCGCTTCCTACCCGCCAGACTCGCCAAAAAGGGCGGTTGAACTTCCTATACCCATATCCCACTTTAGGTTTGGCAGCACCTTTTCAATCAGGTGGTTGTTTACACCAATCCAGCTATTGGCCAATTGAATATTGGTTTCGTCTACTTTTTTTGATTTTTTAAACAGCTTGGTAAAACCGAGTGCCAAAACAGGGGGACCATGTAAAAACGTGCTTCCTGTAATGACTGAACCAACTGTGAGTCCTTTACTGACTTTTTGCAATAAGGATGCTTTTTTATGAGCAGTAGACATAAATCTAACCTTGAGTGTAGAGATTTAAAAAAATGTTCCAACTATAAACAACGGAAATTGAAATACAATTGTATATTTGAAGATGTTGACATTTTTTATGGATTTACCCATTTTCTGCAATTTTAATCCACTTTATCATAAGTGAAGCATTGGTATTTGGTGTATAAAGTTCTTAAAAACTTTTATTGAAACATATATCTCATGTTTGAATTCGCCGTTTTATATCACCAATAAATCTAAATTTTGGTTTTTAAAATGAACTTATTTAAAATATCTAAAACTGTTTATTAGCTTAACTTGTGATTTAAGTTTTTATGAATATAAAATTGTTAATTTATAGGACTTACGCACTATTATTTATAGATTCTCTGTGGTAGCAGATGATTTTTATCGAGAATAAAGTCATCAATGAAGTTTTTGATAACTGGTCTAAATAATTTCTTCTGCCAACGATATACATTTTCAAAGATCCGCTCAAACTGGTTCTTTTGTATCTCGACGTAGGCCATCAAGGCTGAAAAAATATGATTCAAAATCAGTTTAGATCGTCTTACTTGAAACTTTTCAATATGACAAACCTGTTTAATCACCCGGTGATATTGCTCTATTTTCCAATGACTTGAATGTAATTCATGAAAACCCTCAAAGGACAATAAATCATCTTCATCTTGATGCACAATATAAAACCTCTGCTGTTCTTTTAACTGAGTCTTAAATAATTGTACAAAGCCAAAATCTTTGAGCCAGACCACTTGACCCTGATGGAAATTTGGCAATAAACGCAGTTGAAACCATTGTCCTTTTTCTGGGGAAACCTTACGGTTACAGTCGATACCAAACATAAATCGAATACCATGTTTTCTTATGGTTTTTAGATTTCCAGTCGATGAATACCAACTATCACCTGTAATAAATTGAATCTTTGCACCCCAACTGAGTACTTCACTTAACATATCCATAAAGTAATCATTCTTGGCTTTACCTTCAGATTTGTCATAAATTCGGAAATTAATTGGAATATTTTGACCATTTTGATCTGTCGCATACAAGGTAATGAGATTAATACCCTTGACGGATCGGTGGTGTTTGCCTGACCAAAAATAGCTAACTAAGTCCATATGCTGACTATATGGTTTATCTAAAACAGTATCATCAATACTGACTATAAGTTTATTATTATCAATATGTTGAATTGCTTCTTGATATAGGTCGTGAGGTGTGTAGTCTTCACGTTCTAGAAAGCGATTTACACTATCATGCGAGATGTTATAAGTCTCGGCAAGTTGTGTGCAGCTAATAGAGTTCGGTTCTGTCATGAGAAAGCCCATATAAATGGGTAATGTACAAGTTGCTGTAGAAGCATGTTTAATTCGTCTGATCACAGATACTTTATAAAGTATTTTAATACTTTTTTGAATCCGTCAATGCGTAAGTCCTAATTTATTAGCTTTACAAGTTTATTTAAATTTCATCGTGCAACATTTTTAACCGATTTTATTATCGATGGTATTTTTTTGTCTGCTTTTCTTTTCCTAGTCTTTTATCTATCTGTCAGCCATATAGTATTTTATTAAATTCTTATGGGAAATGACGAATGTTAAATTATCTTAAGAGCTTTAATAATATCAATACTTATTTGATTTTATCGATAATTCTGCTGTTAATCATAATATCTCTAGATTATTTCTAAACTGAATGAATGTTTATAATGAGTGATTCATATTGCTATTGAAATCGCCTTCTCACTTTGAAAGAAGGCGAGGATGAGGGACTTTTATGTTGAATTATCATTTTAAAAATGCCTTATAAAAGAAGCTTAATGTGTTTTCTTATATAGGTTTAAACATAATTGTTGTATATCTTAAATCCAATTGATCTTAAAATTTTCCTTTATTTTTTGTTATGAGTGCGAGAAAATTGTCAAAAAGGTCAATCAGACTGGGCGTTAATTTGTTTTGCATACTTTTTCCTATATCGAATTAAAGTCATATAACTAACACCATAATCTTTAGCTATTTGAGTGAAAGGGTATGAATCGTCCTTATTTTTAAGGGTATGAATTAACTCTTTTAGTTTTTCTTCTGTAATCGCAGGCGATCTTCCCTTGTATTTACCTTTCTTTTTTTTAGCTAATTTAATTCCCTCTGCTTGATTCTCACTAATAATACCCCTTTCAAGTTCAGCTACAGCGCCTAATACATGGAGTTGAAACTTATCGAACTTGTCATCTGAATTGGGGGTAAAGTTCAGGTTATTTTTGACAATATGAACAGACACTCCTTTTTTATTTAGCTTTTGAACAATGGTTACAAGGTCAATCAAGCTACGTGCCAATCTAAAAACATCATGAGCGTACACAATGTCCCCACTACGGACATAATCGAACATTTCCTGAAGTGCAGGGCGTTTGGCAGTCTTTCCGCTAAAATGATCAATAAAAGTTTTATCTAGCTCAAAGGGTAGATCATGGAGCTGTCTTTCAGGGTTTTGGTCTTTAGTGGATACACGGATATACCCCACTCTTTGAAAGGGTGTGTTTTTAATTTGATCTTCAATATCTAAATTTTCTTTTTCCATAACCAGTATAACAAAATTAGATAACCTCAATGTTATATCACATTAGATTAACAAAACAACCCTATTGTTATAGGGTTTTTAGGGTGTATTATTATATAACAATAGGGTATACCCTATTGTTATATATCTTCAGGTATAAGGAAAAATAACGATGATTAATTTTAATGATCTAAGCGAATCTGAATTATTAAGGATTGCACAGACTGGCATATCAAACCGTATAGGATTGCGTACTTCAGGACATTTGCCTGAAGATGATAGACAGGCTCTTTCAATGGAGCTTCAGGGCTTGTACGAGCAAGATAGAGAACAGTTGATACAATCAATCAAGAAACATAGTGAAGCCTATAAAAGCGAGCAGAGTAATCAGGAATGAAAATTTTTTGCTGAAGCTAATTATAAGTCTAGTCGTGATTTATGGTTGCTTGGGCGTAGTGTTTGTTTCAGAGAACTTATCAGATAACACTGTAGGCATTATTGGATTTTGTGGACTGATATTACTACCTACAGTTTATAAGTTTGTTGGAACATTCTTTAAGGCACAATGAAAGGGTGATCAATGGACAACCAATACAAACTAAGTGACGAAGAACATAGCCTTGTATTTGAGAAAATTAAAGCTGATTTTCTGAATAACTCACTGTCTATAGTCAGCCCTAAAGTCGTCATTACTGGCGGTCAGCCTGCATCGGGTAAAGGCAAGTTGGCAAGAGATTCTATAGATCAGTTCAAAGATAAAGGCGGGAGTGTAATTATTGACCCCGATCAATTAAGAGCCTATCACCCCAAGTATAATGAACTGCAAAAATTGGATGATAAAACATCTTCAGGATTCACCCACCATGATGCTAAAAAGTGGAGTTTAGAATTAATTGAAGAAGCTATAAGCCATAAGAAAAATATTGTTCTTGACCAAACAAGTGCAGATTTTCAAACCTTAAAAAATACAGTTCAAAATTTCAGAGATAAAGGCTACAAAGACGTTGAATTAAAAATAATGGCTGTGCCTGAAATTACATCACGACAAGGTATATACCATCGTTATGAAATGGAAAAGGCGCTGTATGAAACTGGGCGTTTCGTCAATATTGATATTCATAGTGAAATTTATCACAAGCTAGAAAACACAATAGAACAGTTAAAAGATGAACCCATAGTAGACAAGCTAACCGTTTATGACCGTCACTATAACGCTATTGAACAAAAGGACTTTAAAGCTGAAAGGGAAAGACCATTTTCAGATCAGGAGCGCCAACAGCATGAATATAAATGGTTCAAAGTAATAGAAGCAATGCAAACACGCTTTGCCCCATATACAGAGGTTGAGATTGTAAAGGGGCTTCAGGAAAGTGACAGACTTAAATTGAATAATCAAAAACTGGTTAGTGAAGTGACCCAAGTTGATGAAAGTACAGGTGAGAAAATGGACGTAAAAATAGTCAGTAACTTAACTAGCAACTTACTTGTTGCCAAAGATGATTTTGAAAAACAAGATGGTTATTTATCTAAAAATATCAAAGTTGATGGCGAGGACAATTTAGTTATGTTCCGTCAAAATCGAGATCATCTTGAGTTAATCAATGTTACTAAAAATGAAATGATGCTCGATAAGCCGATCGGTAATCATGATTCAAAACAACCTGAATCTACGGCATTACAGGTTTATATGGAGGTTAAAGAAAAGTTAAATAACCTTGAAAATAAAATTTTAATGAAAGTAGATGAACAGCTATCAAATAAACCTAAAGCGCCTGAAGTGAAAGGAGATAGTAAGGCTGAAGTATCTCAATTTCAAAGCAAAGCCCCAGAGCT
This sequence comes from Acinetobacter sp. 16, assembly GCF_033439925.1. Classification (NCBI taxonomy): domain Bacteria; kingdom Pseudomonadati; phylum Pseudomonadota; class Gammaproteobacteria; order Moraxellales; family Moraxellaceae; genus Acinetobacter; species Acinetobacter sp. 16. The sequence goes on along the minus strand of NZ_CP137748.1, from coordinate 28,587 downwards.
AGATAAACACCAAATCATTAAAGAAGTCCGAATACAGCTAAAGCAAGAGGGGAAATTGGGTGCTGATTTTGCTAAGTCAGCTAATGGGCTATCCGTTGCTCATGGTGACTATATCAAGCTCAATGAAGCATACAGTCAAAAAGATGGTTTATTTAAAACCACTAATTTACCTAAAGACGCTGAAATTAAAATCACAGGTCACACAACTAAAAAAGGTGAAACCTATGCAACAGGCGTTCATAACAATTCAAATGTAGAGTTAAAAATCAGAAGTGTTGAAGCCCGCTATGGTGATCAATATGTGAAACGCTATGAAACCAATCCTGAAGTAAAACAGGCTGTAGATCAGAGAGTGATAGCACAGCAAACAACATTTAAATCTTTATCTGCTTCAAGGGTACAGGAGTTAAGCCAGTCAAGCCCAAAGCAGGATAAGCCCACTTCAGGCATGAAATTTTAATATTTCTTTCGCCAGTCATAGGGGTTAATCGGGTTAGGACTTTTCCATAACCCGATTTTTTTTGATCGAGCATTATTCTCTAAATCTATGTATGTTCTATCAGGAAGATTGTAGCGATAAGCCCAAGCGTAGCCACTGGCGACCATTGCTTTATTCACATTTAATTTATTCAAGTACAGCTCACCAAGAAACCTACCATTGTTATCAGTTCCATGCTCTTTAACGAGTACCGTTTTGTTTAAGACCATAGACATTAAATATTGTTTCGATTGTTGACCATAAGGCTGTGTAGGCGAATTTTTAGCATTATTGGCAACTTCAGGGGCATCTATGAATGACAGTCTAACCCGCCATTTAGTGTTGTTTGGTTTTGTGATACTCACAGTATCACCGTCTAAAACGTAAGTGACTTTGCCGTAATAATCAGCGTGACAGTATGCTGAAAACAAAAAAAGGGTAATACAAAAAAGCTTATTCATTTTGGTTCACCATAAAACCGTTTTAGCACGTATGGACTTGCAACTTCATTGCTTGGTCCATACGTGCTAAAACTCTTACTGTGAAAAATCATATCCCGATGCTTGGTCAAAACTGCAAGTATGCAGTCTTAACCAGGCATCTACTTTATTGAATGATTTAAGTGGGTTATGAGTGCGAGGAAATTGTCAAAAAGGTCAATCAGTAGTTTGGATTCTTTTGGCGTAAAATCTTCAATTCTTCTTTGCTAATCGCTTCGTTATTAACGATCTTGCTTTCAATTGAGTTGATTTTATCGTTTGAATTTACAGCCTTGATATAGTCAAGATCGGCTTGACTAAGCTCAGGCATAATTTCACTGGCTTGATAAATCACTACAGGTTCTTTGACTGATTCAGATTGGATCTCTTTTACTACTTTTTTAGCTTCAGGCGCTTTTGAAGTTGTTTGTGTAGTTGTGACTGTATTAATTAAAGGGCTTTCAGGTACTTTAGAAACAGATACAGTTTTTCCGTCTTTTTTAACCTCTATTTCGCCTTTTTTAGTGGTCAGTGATGTATGACTAGCCTCTATAGCAACTGGCGTTTCTGTGCCATTCTGTGCTGTTTCAGCGTATGTATTGAAAGCGATTAAGGCTAATACAGGGATTATGATTTTTTTCATAGATAATCCTAAAATTTAGACAAAAAAAAGCTAACAACCTGAATTGTTAGCTTGTGATGAAATTAGTTACCAAACCACGATTTAAAGCTTTGCGTACTGGTCACACCGCTTGAAGCATTGTTAGATGCAAGGTTAGTTTGAACAGCCGACAATTTAGCACCAATCGAGTTGATATAACCTTGTTCAATAGCAATGGCATTTGCTAAGTCTTGGGCTTCTTTAATATTGCGGGTCGAGTTAATTTTGTTCTTCAGTGTGGTTAAGTTTGCTACATGCTCATTTAAAGCATTATAGGAAGCATCACTGAAAGCAAAGCCAGTCTTAACCGTGTTGTAATTTCGCTTGTATTGATCATTGCCTAGCAATTGATTCATACCATCTGAACCAATGGTAGTAAGCACTTTGTCATAAGCCTTTTGAGCATTACCAAATGAGCCAGTCTTTTGATTGGCTACTACGTCTTGCCAAGAGCCTGAAACAACGTCTTGCACATTCTTAACGCCTGAAGTTCCGATACCAGTATTACCAGTCGTACTTTCATATTGTTTCTTCATGATCTCGTATTGCTGTTGCATTTGAACCAATTGCTTGACCATATTTGCAACGGCTGTCGGGTCGAATACAACGTCCCAAGCGTTTGCTGTGTTGGCAGTAAAGGCTAAAGCAAAAGCTACAGCCGACATTTTTATTTTATTCATTTTCATGATTTCACCCTTTCGTTAAATTCGTGTACCCACTGGGAGTAGGTCAAGTTTTCATCTTTACTCAATATTTCCTCAAGAATATTGTGTCTTAACTCATTGCCTGAAAGTATTGGGATAATTTCAGACATATTGCTTAAATCTAATTTGCTAATAACTGAATCATGCGAGTTTTTAATCATAAATTGGCGTAAATAAGGCGGTGTATTCACAACCCAATCAAATTCTGCTTGAGTACAGCCTAAGCCATTATTTTTCTCATTACCCATATATGTAGCGACATTCGCTTTATCATTCGGCAATAGAATTGATGTTTTAAACTGCCCGATCAGATCGTCATCTCTTGTAATGACTTCAGGCGTTGGCGTAACAAAGATCATCATACCGTTACGTCTACGGTACGTGGTTAGCATGATTTTAAGCCATGCTAAGTTAATCGGATTGCTGATATATCTTTGACCTTCTTCGACAACAACAATAAAGGGCTTGCCCTCAGACATGGATATATCAATTTGATGGAAGATATACATAGACATAGCGCCTAACACCACATCATTATCAATGACATTTTTCATTTCATAGCCGAAAATTCGAGCGCCATCAATTGAGAAATTGTCACTTTCATTGTCAAAAATATTGGCATAAACCCCATCATTAACCCATTTTGACATGCGTTCAGCCATGTTGTTATCTTCAGCCATACCAAACAAGCCAATAAAGTTTCTAAGCCGTCTAAGGTGCTTTTCATAGCTATAAACAGCATCTACAACGTCTTTGATCTTGTTTTCTTCAGCAGTGCTTAAAGGCTTTGGATTACCATTATCGTTGTAGTCTTGAGCCATAAAAGAAAATAGATTTCTTAGAAACAAACGGTTTTGTTCCGTGTCATCTAACTGCAATGGATTCCAACCAGTTTTAACCATTTCACTTAAAACAGTATGTCGCCCGCCCATGCTTTTAATCCAAACTGAAGCTGAATATTCAAAATCAAAATGAAAAATATAAGGCTTAAACTTATCTGAAGCAGTCAAAAGCGTATTAATTACAGTAGTCTTACCGCCACCAGTACCAGTCGTGATACGAGTATGACCTACATCATGTTCATGGAAATTGAAGTAGTAAGGCGTATTACTTGTCGTTTTAAGCTGAATGACATTCTCACCCCAATGGTTGCCATCTTTTTTGCCAGTAGAACTATTGTGCATACTGGCAAAGCCCGCAAAGTTAGTCGTGTTAATAGTTGCGGGTCTTTGGAGTAAGTGATAGTTGCCAATCAACATAGAGTAAAAAGTAGGTTCAGAAATTAAATCTTCTTTTTTAGGTATCATGTGATTGCGCTGAAATGCCCCGCTAGTTTTCTGCATTGCTTCTTTAAATTCAGATGGGGTCTTAGAGGTAACTAAAACATTTAATGAATAAATGCCGTTTAAGATACGCCCTGAAGCTAAGTCATCAATGGCAACATTAATCGCTTCAATTTGAGATTCTGACTTGTCTTGAGCATTTTTTAATTGGTTCTGACGAGTTGTACTCATGCTGATAGATTTACGTCTGTCCATCATCATGAAAGTTTGAGAAATAATTAAAGGATGATCAACTTTTAGAAATTCATCTAACATGGTGTGATCGCTACCCTCTGGATAGCTAGGAGTAGGCAAACTATAGATTGCCCCTGCCGTTAATTCACCGCTTGGGTGATAGAATTTAATAGTTCCATCAGGCGCAAAAACTCTACGTGTATAGCCTAAGTAGTTTCTGATTTCAGTTGGATGAAGTGGAATTTCTGCTTTTTCTAAGTTTAATAAATAACCGAGAAAATTCACTGTTTCAGAATACAAAACGCTATCTTTTGAATAAGTGCCTAGCTGTCTTGGGTTCGCATCTTGCAGATACTCTTTAAACATACTTACTGCATTATTTAATTCGGCAATCATTTGTTCTTCATTATCACTTCTGAAAAACAGATTTTTAAGACGAGTTAAAGGCGGGTCACTTGGGTTAGATTTTCGGACAAGCAACGACACATAAATATCATTTTGAAACATGCGTTCATTAGATAGTTTTTCATAATATTTTTGGTTAAAACTATCTGAAAATTCATTGCCATTTGCAGGCGGTATTTCGGTTTTAACTTCGTGACGATCATAATAAACGCTAACAACAAAACGAGAGCCAAGTTGTTTAAACATATCTGCACGATATTTTTTTAAAGTCTTTAATTGAGCATAGCTTTTAGTTTCATACGGAAAGCCAGTAATTTTTAAAACCGTAAAAATATCACCATTAACTAGCTTAATATCATGTTCATTGATTGGGCTTAGATAAGGTAAATTATTGATTTCCATTTGTTCAGCACCCGCTAATTTCTTTTGACTATATTCAATATTTTTATCGTCAGCTTTTGCGTGAGAATCAAAACTATAGCCACCAAAAACTTTAGTTCGCTGAAGTCTACGTTTGATCGAAAACCATAAATATTGAATCCCTCTATCTTCTTGGTAGGTCACTACAACCAACAATAAATAGATTATTCCCGATATTATTAATCCTAATTTTAGGTTGCCAATTAGTGCTAAAAAGCACGTAGCAAAACCACAAATTAGGAAAAAGTAAGTGAAAATATCTACAGGTATATTTGCCACCCTTGCAGTTCGGGCAAGACCCGCAAACAGCAAGTCTTTTTCTTCGTTTTTTTCAGTGGTTTTGCTCATGGCTCACCTATTTAGTTAAAGAAGAAATTACCAAGATCAGGGGCAACGAAAACAAGGATACCTGCAACGATTAAGCCGATACCCCAACGCTTAACTTTCTCACTACCACCGCCAAGCATTGTGATTGCCAAACAAATAACACCAGTCACGAAAGCGACTGCTGCGATAATGACTAATTCATCATTAAATTGGTTAAGCTTTTGAGCAAATTTTTGACCAAACGCAGCATTTGCCAATTGAGCATAAAAAACAGCAAATAAGACAATTGCGTATTGCTTAGGATTGAGTTTATTTAAAAGATTCATGATCTATTCCTTAAAATACTTGGACGTATTGCCCTTTGTTAAGAGTTTGAACAAACGATGCTTGTTGCACGTTTGGTTGATTGCTTGGTTGATTATTTACACGCAGGCGCACAGGTTCAGATTGTGCTGAATAGCTATTGTTTTCTGTACTTTGATTTTGACTTGCGGAGTATTGCGGGTACTGATTTTGTTGCCATGAAGCGAGAACTAGAATGTCACTTTTTCGACTGGCTTCAGTAGGGTTATTATTTGCAGTGTAAGTTTTAAATGAACCACCCCCATTTAGTGTTTGGTATTTACTGGATACAAGGCGTACATAGTTTTGTGTTTCACGGTAAGGGGGAATACCTCCAAACTTTTCAACTGCCCCATGCCCTGCATTGTATCCAGCAATCATTTTTGTAAGATCACCATTAAATCTTTTATTCAGGAAAGCGAGATAACGAGTACCCGCAATAATAGACTGTTCAGGTTCATATAATCGGCTAGGGTCTACACCCATTAAACGAGCTGTAGAGGGAATGACTTGCATCAAACCCCTAGCATCTTTATGTGATCGAGCATTTGGCTTAAAGGCGCTTTCTCTTGCCATAATTGCCGTTACTAAATTAGGGTCTAAACCATTGGCTACAGAATGTTTGTGAATAAGATCATCATAAGGTGACGCATATACAAACAGTGGCGTACTGCAAGCTAAACCGATTATAAGTTTTTTAAACATTGTCATTATTCCTTATAGAGTTATAACAGTATAACTCTACTAGCTTAATCAATAAATGGTCTATTTGAAAATTTATGTTTCTCTTTAAAGAACTGGTCTAAAGCGATAAGATAAATTAAGTTTTTGGTAAGTCTGCGGTTCTTAAATTCTTCAGGAACTTTTAATTCACCACGCTTATATCTCAAAAAGTGTTCGTCCATTTCTGCGAAAAATTCATCACTTACATAAAGTTGTTCACGTTTCATAACTTGTCCCTAAAATTTCTATACAGCCAAAAAAGAATCCGAAACTTTAGCATAGGTGCGGTATTTCATCGTTACTAAAGTTGGCGGGTAATGTCCTGAAAACTTCATATAAAAGTGCAGAGGTTTAAGACTGCTTATTTCTTCAGCTTTAACTACATTTTCTTTTTCTTTTACAAGTTCAGGTCTTGAATCTTTATTTGCAGATTTCATTTTCCTTAATACTTCAATTGCACCGAAAGCTTTTTCATATTCTTGGGGTGTATAAGTGTCTTGAGAGTTGACAGCACAGACACCAAAAGAAGAAAAACAACCACGTAGCGTAATAGAGAATTTTTCTCCATAGATCGTGATTAATTGAGCCAGACTTTGAATGCCTGCTAAAGCAATAAGTCTATGTTTACGTCCTTTAGTTAATACTGCTTCGAGATACGATAAACGGTTCAAAGAGCCGAGTTCATCTAGGCAGAATATAAAATCAGAATAGTTATCAAAGTCAGATAATAAAGAACTACAAATAACGTCAGTCGCACAGCTAACTAATGGTTGCAATGCAGTTAATTGATCTTCACGCCAAGTAATAAAAATATTGCCAGTACCATGCTTTAAATAATCCCTAAACGAAAAATCACCAATTTTAGAATGAGTGTGAGGGCTTAAATATGTAGTAACAATACTGCGTAAAGTACCGACTAATTCAGAGTTGCCAAGTAAGCTGTAAGCTTGAGTACCTACTAAAAACTCTTTGAGTTTATCGTCACTTGAAATTAATAAAATTTCTAAAAATTGTTGTGTCTGCTGTTCTCTAGTAAGTTCATCCATTTCTAAAACTTTGGTCATGGCAGACTTAACAATAGTACGAGCCATCGTATTAAAATTTTCGTGATTTGCGTCTGAAGATTTAGGAATGATTGTCATTGAATATGTTTCAATGTCATAAGAATTTTGTACTTCATTAATCACTGACCAATGGACTGATCGAGCATCGAAAGGGTTGAAAATAACATCACCTTTCTTAGCAAATAAACTTGCGTAAGTTCCGTTAGGGTCAACCACAATTAAGCGGGTTTTACTGCGAGAATCAGCAACACAAGAATCTAAAAAATCACTGATTGAAACTGACTTACCTTGACCAGTACCACCAGTTAAAAGGAAGTGTTTATATTTTAAATCTTTAGGAACAGGCATACCGCAAAAACGGATTTGGTAATCTTTTTCTTTGGTCATTCTTCTTAATTTGAATGGGCTTACTAATTGCAAGCCCCGAAGAACACGAACGTATCTTTCGCCCCCAAAAGGTGTTTTATTGTTTTGAAAATAAAACCAAGCCAAAGCACTACTAATAACCAAAGCCAACAGCAATATTAAAACGTATAAAGGCGTTTTAAACGTCAATGGAATTGCATAAAGAATAGCTTGGACTTTATGATCTTTTGGGATAATAAAAAACTTCGGTAAAAAAATAGCCCATGTTGTAATCACAGTGATTACAACAGCTAAAACAGCGTGACCGAAGATTTTTTGCGATTGATCATTCATTTTACTGTCCCCAAGAATTTTTGAACGGCTTGATGGGAAGCGACCTTATAAGAATCCATGCTTGACTGCATCATGAGCATGTTAGCTTTAAGCTTCGCTTGATTGGCTACCAACATACTGTTTTCAATAGCAAGGGCATTCGCCAAGTCTTTTGATTGCTTTAACGTATTGGTACTTACTTGAGCCAACGACTTTAGGTTTTGCATATTACAATTTACTTGTGTCCAAGCTACTTCAGCGTCTACATAAGCTGTGTTTACACGGCTTGCAGTTATGTTTTGAATCTGTGCCAATTCCTTGCTTGCATATACACCAGTATTGGTCGCAATTTGACGTTGCAATTCGTTGTAGGCGTTTTGCTCTTTAGGTGTATTGAAAATATTAGTCGGTTGAGCATCAAAGCCATTAGGCAATTCAAAGCCTGCAATTTGCATCACATTGGTAAGAAGTCCTAGCCCTGCAAGCCCTTTAGTCACACTGTCATATTGCCCTTTCAAGACTTGAATCTGCTTCATTAATTCTTGAACTTGTAGAACTGCATCGGCATTTTTTGTCGGGTCAAAAACTGTTTTACCTACGCCACCAGTTACAGGGGGAACAGGCGGTAGGTTGATAGGTGAATCAATATCAACTTGTTCTGCTTCAGGTAGCTTTACAGGCTTACATGCGCTTTGTGTTTCTAGCTTGGCTTGTATCTTCTTCTGATTACTGTTTTCTATGCCAGTCGTTGCAGGCTTGCCACCTGAAGTAGTCCCGCCTTTAATTACGTTGCCACCAAAATATGAACCAGTACCGCCATAATTTCTATAAAACTGGGCGATCTTAGGCACATAGTCTTGCGTTTCTTTAGGCATAACTTTTTTATTACCTTTCAGATACGAACGTAAATTACCCATACCCCAGTTATAGGCATAGAGTGCATGGGGCATGTTGCCGAATTGCTGATTTAATTGCTTCAGGTAACGAGTACCCGCATTAACATTTTGTGTGGGGTCATTGGGATTGGTAACGCCCAAAGAACGAGCCGTTGCGGGCATAAGTTGCATTAAACCTTGAGCGCCTACGCCTGACTTAGCAGTATTGTTATGCGAAGATTCTTTTTGAATTACTGCATGAATTAAAAGCGGGTCATATCCATATTTAGCTGAAGCTGAAGTCACAATATCGTTGTAAGGTAAATTTGAAGCAATAGTTGCCCCGCTTAAACCTACCAGTACCAGTAGCGATAGTTTTTTTAATTTCATTTTCATTATTCCTCTACCGCAACGAGGACAGTTTAACCAGGAACTACGTTACCTGTTTAAACTTGGCCCGTTGCTATTTCATCACTTAGCCACAGCCAAACGGTTAGCTAGATCAACTAAGGTTTTATAGTGTGAGCCTTGTTCACCCATTGATAACTCATAGCACCCGCCATTTGCTTGAACTCGCATGAAGTCGTGAGCTTGGCTTGTATTGTCAGAAATGGTCGGAGATACAAACAATGCTTTTGCGTTAGGGATGCTTACTGGCAATTCACCAAATAACCCCACTTCTTGCGGTACACAAGCAGGGTCAATGCTGTAATAAACTTTAAGATCGGCACATGCTTCGTTTTGGCAACTGGCATCACTTGAAAATTTATAAGTGACATAGTTCCCTTGATTGGGAGCTTCAGGCACATAAGTTAATTTATTGCTTTGAGCAAATGACTGAAGAACTTGGGTAAATGTCTGCGGTAACTGTGCTTCAGCAGACAAACTAATTAAGGCGCAAAGAGCAATAGTTGTTTTTTTCATGGCTTAGTCCTTTTTAAATTTGTATGCTTGGCTTGGGTTATCAACATCGGTCAGAGTAATAACACCGCCCTTTTGTTCCATTAAGAAAGCGTCTTGATTGTTATATTGAACAACCATTTTTTTATCTTTCTCTACAGCCGATAATGCAACATCACCCCATGAGTTTTTTAAGGTAACTTGAGTACCTTTATTGGCAACGATAAGCCCGCTACTCATGCCTTGTTCTTTCTCAAATGCTGTTTGATCAATACGATTGTATTGTCCGTCCAAGCCCTTAGATGAGCAGGCAACACTAGCTAAACTAAGCAACGCTAGAAAAATGTGTTTTTTCATTTTTGAAATCCTCATAAGCTTTAAAATAAATAGCTGAACAGCCATAACCGCCTGTTTCTGTTCTTCCAAGTTGAACAATAATGTCTACACTTTGTTTAACAAAAGATTTAACTTGGTCACTGGTTAATGTAGTGCCTGCCATAAGAACCATAAGCGTTAAACGCTCAATAGCATTAAGTGGGTCATTGGCATGTAATGTCGCAATTGAACCGCCATGCCCTGAAGAAATTAGGTTTAAATAAGTGAATGCTTCAGCACCTCGAATCTCACCCAGTAAAATGCGTTTTGGATACAAACGCAGGCAAGCTTCCATTAATGACTGTGCATCGACTTTAGCTTTACCCTGTCCACCTCTTGAATAATAAAGTTGCAACGTATTTTCATGCGGAGGGCGTAACTCCTTAGCATCTTCAATAGTGATTAGTCGTTCGCCCAGTGGTATGCAGTCATGAATAATGGAGTTAAAAAAAGTTGTTTTTCCTGAACCTGTACCCGCAGAAATAATGATATTTTTTTCATAACCCACCGCTTTACGAATGAACTCATGAAAGTTTCGGGCTTCGTATAAATCGAATAGCTCTTGATCTTTTGCAGTGATTTTTGCAAATGGTTCAACAGAATTTAAAACTTCCTCATAAGCTGAAAATGGCAGACTTAAAATACTTGGTTTACGAATAGATAAGCCGATCGACCCGCCAGTTACGGCAGGGTCACGGACAAATTGAATACGGAAAAATAAACCCTCATGTTGCGGTGATGCAATTTGAGCAGAAAGCAAAGGCTGTGCTTCTGAAATTGTTTGATTGGTTTCAGTTGCAATGCCTTCGGCTAATCGCTTCAAAAGCGCATAGGTAAGGTTAGGATTCTCTTTTTTAATCATGTCCCTTGTACCTTTCATAGCAATGAAATATTCCAAAGGCTTATTAACTGAAATTTCAGTAATTTGATCATTATCAAGATCATCACCAAAAGCTTTTTTCAAATCTTCAAGTACAAGGATTGACATAATTAAGCGCCTTTCTTATTGGTTTAAAATAGTTGAAAAGTCCAAGTCTTTAGCAACTAGAACTTTAATGCGTGTGCCGTGAGCGACTGTAATAGTCGGAGGAATTGACAAGTTACGTTGTAGAACACGGTCAGCTTGATTGCCGAATGAGTTTGCAACTTCAGTACGATAAGTCTGTGAAGCATTGTTTTGGTCGCTACTGCTAACACCTGCATTACTTACACCCGCACCAATAATGCTAAGTAAAGTAGCTGTTCCGAATATGCGCCCATAATGGTTGTTCACTTTACCGCCTAAGCCTGCGATACCAAGACTGTTAGTGCTTGGGCTATCGAGCATAATTTCTACGCCATTAGGTGTGATTGCACGATTCCAAACCGCCCCGATTTCTGCTTGTCCGTCATTAACAATTGATGAGTATTGACCGAATAAACGAGTACCCGCAGGCAGTAAACGATTACGTCCTTGTTCGCTATAAACATCATTAGTTACACGAGCAATAATGTTGCTTGGTAAATCGCTTTTAACAGCAGTTTCTAAAACTGCATCTAAGATCTTGCCTTGTTGTATAAGCATTCTACGATCAGCGTTATAACTTGCATGAGCAATAGGCGCTTTTTGATTAGAAGTGCTTGAATCAAAACGACCACCCATAGAACCCGCAGTGCTATTTGCAATGCGTGGATTTACATTGCTTGCACCCGCTTGGTTGCCATTGGCATTAGATTGTTGTGAAGCTTGCATACCCATAAATAACGGTGCAAGTTCAGGCGGTATGCCTGCCATTGCACTAGCATCACCATTAGGGCTAACACCGCCACCTTTACCGCCATTCTCATTAACCATGATTCCAGACTTGTAGCGGGCGTTTAAAAGGGCTTGTTCTTTAGCCATAGCATCTTGTCTAGCCTGCTCTTGTTGCATTGCTAGTTGTTGTTGCTGTTCAGCTAATTGACGCTCCATTTCGAGCTGTTCAGGGCTTTTTTCAGTAGGGTTTACAGGGTCAGGGGTAGTCGCAGTTGGGATTGGTTGCGGATTTCCGAATCCGAATCTATCCATGCCATTAAAATTACTGCCGTCCATCCCTGTTACTGGTTTAGCAACAGCACTTTCTACACCGCTTTCTACACGGCTTTCTTTGTTCTTTTGCAATTTCAGATAAACGCCAAAAATTACCAAGCCAATAATGAGGGCTAGTAAGCCACCGAACTTAACCAATTTGCCTATGTCTATATTTTTAACAGACGTTTTAGGCTTATTCTCAAAAGCATCTTGACGTTCAAAATCATCTTTACCATGTTCTTTTTTTTCATCATGGAAAACATGATTTTCAGTGCTGAAGTTATCTTGGGTTTTAAAGTCATCGTTACCCAAATTTTTATTTTCATTTGTCATTTTATTTTCCTCCAATCACTTCAGGTTTACGGAGAATACAAACGTATTCTTTGCCAAGTCGCAGAGTGAAAGCATCGTTTACTTTCTCAATCACGATTACATCCCCCTCTTGTCTTGAGTTGGTAAGTTCTTCGTATCCCTCACCATTAACCGCATAAACTGCGGGACGAGGTGAATTTTTCGCAATACGAATAAATGTGAATTGGTCATCATCACTTACGCCAAGAACTTTAATAGATTTGCTTTTAGTGGCATCCATTCCCCATTTTTGGCTTGTCATAGGCAGTTCACCTAAAGCGGGACGAGGTGCATTTTGTTGTGCCAATAAACGATTAGTTCTATTGGCATCTGCATAGTTAAAGCGCAGTACATAAACTGGTTGTGAACTATTGAATAGATTGAAGTAATAATTTCGCTTATCAGTGATTACGGTTAAGTTTGTACGGTTCATGCCTGCTTGTGGTTTTTCCGCAGGCTTGATGAATAGACGATTACCTTGTGGGATTATTTGCCATCCAATCGTGTCACCTGAAGCAACAGTTTGGATAGTTTCATTTCCAAACTCGACAGTAGTTGAAATACCAAAAGTCGTTGATAGTTCAACAACGTGGCTTTCAGAATACGGAACAACTTTAATGCGGTTATCCGTTTTCAAACCAACAGGAATTTGACGAGCAAAAGTTGGCGCTGAAGCAATGCACGTTGCTGTAAGTAAAATGCTTATAAGGGTCTTTTTCATATCCGATTACCTTATTAATTATTAGAAGTCTGTGCCACAGGCTCAGAAGCAGTGCTTGCTTCAGGTTTAGGCAATGGTTGAGTAACTGGGTTTTGAGTAACTAACGCATCATTTGATGAGTTTTGCGTTAAGTTCCAGTTCTTAAACTTCACGCCAAATGGGTTAATCCAACGATCTTTTACGTTGAGATCGTCAAAGTTGTCAGTGATATAGTCAGCCGTCACTGTGTAGCTGTACTGGCGAATTTCAGCACCTTTAATAACGGTTGTTTTAAAGTTGGCTTGAACTTTATTGTTGCCAAGAAAGTTGACAGCAATAACTTTAGGAGTGATTGAGCCAGTTTCACCTAGTTGGTTGTAAGGTGAGTTTTGATTCATTCCGCTAACTTCATTTTCAAAGTCGGTACGATCTTGGCTATCTAAGAAAATAGAAGCTTTGCTGTACTGTGCAGAAAGTTGGTCTTTACCAACTTTGCCGTAATAGCCATAGCGATTGCTGATAGTGTCCCAAAAGTAGGAGGTCACTAATTTTTCAATAAGTTTAGGGTCAGTAGTTGAATCAAACTTTTCTACACTGGTCATAATTCCAGTTTCAGAATCAATTACAGCAATCATAGGAACTGGTTGTTTTAAAGGTGTTAATCCTTTAATTGCGATACCTTGAGCAACATTACCTATACCTAGAACGGTCGCCAAACCAAGAACCCAAATAGTGATTTTACCGTTACGATTTTCAGACTTTTTAGTATTGTCTTGAATCTCTTTAATTTGAGCGTCTAACTGCGCTTTTTCTTGTGGTGTCATTAGCGTTTACCTCCACGACCAAAACTTTTAACCATATTGGTGCCTGAACTGGTGATACTTGAAGTCGCACTGGTTGAAGCTTCAAAGCCACTGCCGACCAAAGAAATTGCAATTTTTGGAACAAGCCAAAACAGCCCAATAACAACGATCAAAACAATTACCATGATGAAAGCCCCAGTAAACGTACTGCCGTTTTCATTAAGGTTTTGAATGCCTGCGACAACTGAAGTAAGCACTAAGTCACAGCTCACAATCAGCAAAAGAAGAACAACAAGAGGGGTTAAAATTGCTTGTAGCCAGTTTGTGGCATATCTGCGAGTTGCAGGGAACATTGCACATGCAAGAAAAATCGGTGCAACTGCGATTAGAATGCCAATAATGACTTTACAGATAATCCAAATTAAGAAGAATAAACCGCAGACAATGCAGGCTAAACCAAAAATCAAGCTATAGATCAGGACAAAGAAGAAGCCCGAAACGACATTGGTAATACCTGTATCAATGTTATTAAAAGCTAATGCGATAGATTCAAAGATAATAGATACAAAAGACTGCAATGTTGTTTTTGAATCTGTACCTGTCATTTCAGTAATCAGGTTCGGTACATCATCGAGGAATACTTCAGCAACGTATGGAAAGAAAGCATCCCATGAAAATACGATTGACCAAATCAACAGCATAATAACGAAAGTGGCTATCACACCCTGAATTTCTACAGCCATGCCTAACATCATTTTAATAGCTTGGAACGAAATCCAAATAATGATAAAGCCTGCAAAAACTGGAATGATTGGAGCTGTGACTTTCTGATAGTAACCTTGCAAATTGTCTTTAATGTTTTTATCAACACCAGTAATCAGACTATCAACAACCTTGTCTAATTCAGACATACCATTTTTGGTAACTTCAGATACATTCTGCGATATTTGATTAGAGTTATACGCACCGTTAGAACCGCCAGTCGTCCCAGTAGGTGTACTGCCATTGCCTAAATCTTGTGGATTGGTAAAGTTATCGACCGCATAAGCCGAGCTAAAGCTAAAAAAACTAAACAGAAGCAAGAAAGCATAGATAATCTTTTTCATAGTGACCTCAGCGAATTACTGGAATTTCGGGCGGGTTTTTTGAAGTCTTTAAGAAAAAGTTTTGTGTATCTGATTTTCTTAATTTTCCGTCTGAATAGACAAAACAATCACTAGCCAAAGAGCCTTCATAGCAATATGTATCGTCTTTAACGAATGTTAAGACCCCGCTTGATTCACCAGTAAATTTAGGCAACTTTGCAGGGTTATATTGGTTCATGTTTTGGATTTGATAATTGACTTTCTTTACTGGGAAATTGCCCTGTTTATCAGCTTCAGAAATCACATAGTACGAATAAAAAAATTCAGATTTTGGAGTGTGTTCGGGAACCCATACGCCTGAAATGTCAGGCTTAGAAGTGAAACAGCCAGTTAGACCTAAAGCGACAACCGCAGAAGCTAGACCGAGTTTAATTTTATTGATTTCCATTTTGCTGTTCTCTCTCATAAGTTAGAACACCGCTTTCACTACCAAGCTTTAGCTTTCCATCTACAAGCTGAAAACAAGCATCGTTAGGCGCACAAAGCAAACCGTTATCAGGTTTAAACTTCATGTCTGTAAAAACGCCTTTAGCTAAAATAGTGACGGTGTAAACGTCTTTAGTTGTGCTTTTATCAATAATGATTCGATCATTGATAATTACGTCATTTGCTGATTGCGATTGTTGCCCTATTGGGTTCATCCAAACGCCTACATAGTCATCCCCTTTCACTTCAGGCGCTTTAGGCTCGTCAGAACAAGCCGTCAAAACTAAAGCCGTAGCGATCGGAAGTAATAGTTTTTTCATACGACATTACCCCCAGTTTTTACCGTTTTAGTTACTTGAGCGAATGGGTCAGAGATTTGATTTTCAGCGCTTGGGATTGGTTGATATACGCAAGCGCATGGTGATTTTTTTAATCCCTTTTGTGATGATGTATTTGTGGCACAGGCTGTAAGTGCTGTTAGGCTCAAAATGCCCATTGTGACGAAGATTTTTTTCATAGTTCTAGCCTTATCGGTTATAGAGTTATAACAGTATAACTCTATAAGTTTAAAAATAGAACAAGTTTACTAAAATCTAACCATTTCAACTGTTTTAAATGGTAAACAAAAAGATAACACTCTTATTATTAAGTATTCATATTCAATCACTTAATTGTAATTTTTTACTATTGAGTATAAAGGCTCGAAAGTTTATGCACGTATTGGGAATGCTTCAGCATACCCAATGCTAAGTAAAGCTTTGAGCAATCAACCGACTGTAGGTAAGGGCTACCGTTCCCGCAGGCACAGAGGGCGATAGTTAATTTATTTTGATTTTATGAATAATAATTAAGCGTGTGGTGATACCCTTTATTTAGGGTGATTTAGAGTTATAACTCTATGATATTTCAATAAATAGCAAAAAAAAGTTTTTGATTGTTATAGGGAAATTGTGAAATAGCGCACAAAGAAAAAGCCCCGATAGTCTTGCAACTATCGGGGCTATGTTCTATATTCTTCGGTACACAGTTATTTGATGCGGTAAACATCATCTAACGAAGATCATAAGGTTTGGCGACCGTTATGATTTCACCTGAAAGGCTTGTACCTGAACTCTATTATTGCATTTATATTAGATTTTGCAAGTCATACAATGAAAAAACTTCGTTAATTTAGTGTCTATTCGTGTATCAAATAAGCGCATTGTTTATTTGCCGAGCTTCGTCTACTCCTGTGTTTTATAAAACTTTATGTTTGTAAGTGCATTGCCTTAAATGGGTCAACAATGGCATAGAGTTTTAAAGACGGTTGGTGTAGCAGGAGGATACAAGTGACGGCAGTATCACCAACGCAAGAGTTAAGCACCTAGCCAGTGTAAAACGCCCGCTTGCTGATGAACGCACAATAGGCGGGGACGCAGGGAATACGCTAGGAACTGGCATAAATAAGACGTTGGGGAAACCCTCCTTGAGATTGCCGACCTAGTGAGTGAGCTAATGCGTGTGCAGGGGAGCTGTAAGGCTCTAAATACTCACTTGCTGTTATGCCCTTACATTGGCATACAGTGTCGATTGAAAGCGATGTCGGCTCCGACAGCAATGCTACAACGGCAATATTCAAGATAGCCATTTTAAGCAATTTTTTTTGCTTAGGCTATCTAGGGTGAATATTGCCGAAATCTGCTCAATCTCACCAACCGCAAGGCGGTTGAAGCGAAGCGAAAACGACTAAGGTTGTGAGGTTGAAGCAGATAAGCGCCTTATTGTAATAGCGCCTATTCCCAGTACATATATAAGTATTGCTTATATATAGTTTTACTTATAAAGACTTTAAATAACAAACTATTAGAACAATAGAGAACAATTACAAAAGTATCTAAAATACCCCTTGATTGTTTTGTGAGTACAAATTAATATATGTATAAATAGTTAGGGAATATACCTATGATTAAATCTACTAAAGGTAAGACAAGATCAACAATGATTGGTAATCAAAACAGTGTTAAAGAAGTTGTCAAAGAAGATAGATTTCAAACACGTATGAACCATGAAGATAAGTTGAAACTTATTAAATTCTGCAAAGATAACAATTTAAGCCAAACAGATTTTTTAATTAATTCAATGGTCGATAAAGGCATTCTTCCTGAAAGCAGACGATCAGTAAAAACAACAGACAATACTTAATTTAAAGGAAAAGAACATGAGCAATAACACTGAAAAATTATCTAAAGTAATAGCATTGGTTAATCAGAAAGGCGGTGTATCTAAAACAACGACTTCAATTAATTTAGCTATGGGCTTATCTCTACGTGGGTATGACGTACTGTTAGTTGATGGTGACCCGCAAGCTAGTTCACTTGACTGGGCTACTGTACGTGAAGAAGCAGATATTGATTTAGGCTTTACTGTTATTGGTGTACCAAAAACCAACTTAGCCAAAGAGATTGCTAAAATTAAATCAAAATATGACTTTGTAATCACTGACAGCGCAGGCAGACAGTCAGAATTAACACGCCTTGCTATTGTAGCTTGTGACGTTGCGATCGTTCCAAATACGACAAGTCCATTGGATGCTTGGGCTACTAAAGAAACCTTAAAATCAATCAATGAAATTAAGGGCTATCGTGATTTTTCAGCTTACTTTTTATTGAGTGGCGTAAACCCACAAACTAAGGTCTTTAATGAGGTTAAAGAGTGGTTAGCTGAAAGTTACCCTTTACCAATTTTGGACACTAAGATTGCGTTACGAACTGCTTTTTCACGTTCATTGGGCGAGGGCTTGTCT
The DNA here is from genome assembly GCF_033439925.1 of Acinetobacter sp. 16. Lineage (NCBI taxonomy): Bacteria > Pseudomonadati > Pseudomonadota > Gammaproteobacteria > Moraxellales > Moraxellaceae > Acinetobacter > Acinetobacter sp. 16. The sequence goes on along the minus strand of NZ_CP137748.1, from coordinate 10,382 downwards.
ATCTATGAATATAAAGATGATCATGGGAAACAGGATAAGAAAGCAATTGCCGAAGTCGATGCTTTAATTGATGAAATTTTACAACGTGAGGGAATGACTGAATGAAAGCACCTAAAGGCAATGCTACTGTGACCAGTAGCAATGCCCATATTGCAAATGAAAAGGCTCACATTGTTAATTCTTTGAACTTTGACAAAATTCAAAAAATTAAGATCAATCCCGATCTATACAAAAAGATCGAGAAAGTAGCGGATAAAAGAAAAGTCGTACTAGCAGATATTGCTAGATCGGCTTTGGACTTCTATTTAAACAATCCAAGTGCGCCATACAGTGAAGAATTAAGTAAGGGTAATTCTAAGCAATTAATCTACACCATTAATCACTTGTATGATGTGAAGATAAACAGCTTTAAGGCTGTTCATGGTATCAACCGAAGTGACCAAATTAGACAGGCATTATCGGCTTGGCTTATCAATGAAAACTTATTAAAGCTTGATGAAAATTAAGGGCTTGATATGAACCTAAATGATCTAAAAAATAAGGTGATCATAAATAATGAAATTGATCAAAAAAACTTTGATTACCTAATTACACAGGTAGATCAGGTTGCAATTGAGTACGCTATAAATGAATTGGAGAGCCAAAATAAGCGACCCTATCTATCTAATATTTTTAAGTTGCTAGAAATACCGCCCCGCCAATAAGTGGGGCTTATTTGTCTTTGGAGGGACTGACATGCAGAAAATTATAATCAGGGTACTTATCATCACTGGCTTTTTAATGCCTGCAATTATTATGTTCTTTTTCCCTAGCTTAACTGGGACTAAGTTTTTTTGGTTAAGTATGCTTGTATTCTGTTTTCTAATTTTGCGAATACGTGGAATTTTGCTACTTTTGGGCATTACTTATGCCAGTCTATCTTCTATGTTTTCCCGCCATTAAAACCGCCCTACCCTATTAATTAAAACCGTTTTAGCACGTATGGACTTGCAATTTCATTGCTTGGTCCATACTTGGCCAAAACTCTTACTGTGAAAAATCATATTCCGATGCTTGGTCAAAACTGCAAGTATGCAGTCTTGACCAGGCATCTACTTTATTGAATGATTTAAGTGGGTTATGAGTGCGGGGGAAATGTCAAAAAGGTCAGTCCATATTTTTTATAGTACCGCCAACTAAAGTTATAGGTATCCATTTAAAATCGTATCGTTCATAACTACCTTTTGCCCCATACCAATACAAGTGATAGTGCGCCCGCCTTAAATGTGGTCTGCGGTGTACTTTTGATGATTGTTTAGAATATTCAGTTAATTGATCATTTACGGCTTTAATCTGCTTAGACATTTCCTTGCCTGCAATAAAAGGCTTGTACTTTTGGGCTTCAAATAATCTAGGCACACGCTTTACGGTCTGAACGCCTACCCTTTCCTTATGGTTGTCAGGAAGCAATGGGACATAATCAGGCTTAGATAAACTGAACCAAAGCAAAATATTGATAAGTTGCTTTTGTAGGGATTGGTATTGATCTATTTCATTTTCATCTAATATTGAACGGTCATCATGAAATTCATCTATGAAATCTGATAAACAATCTTCTATAGCTTTTTCTTCATTGACTAATAAGACGATTGTTCGAGTTAAACCAGTATCAAGAAAAATCGTAGATACTAAAACTTTTTGATAGCAAAGTTCAGTTAAGGTAAATATCACTCCATAAATTTTAGATTGCTGAAAGTGCAAATCAAAATTATCAGTTTGAACGTAAATGCACAGCTCAGGAACATTGATCAAAAAGTTTGGCAAATTGCCCTCAAATTTACTTTTTGTTAGTTCAGTTGCTACCTCATTTTCAAATCTATAAATATTCTTTGTCAGCATCCAAGAACCGAGCGTGACCAGTTCACCAGTAGGACAAGGCAAATTATTGATTAGATGATCGGGAATTGCATCACCAACATTTAAACCTTTCTGCCAGTCTGGAGCATAGCAGTCTAAGCCTGCATATATCCAATCATCCCAAGTGACCAAAGAACTAATTTTTTTATCATCGTTTTTATACTTGATAGCCTTTGATTCAATCTTATTAAAGATACCCTTAAAACTTGCTTTCAAGTGTTGGCAACGTGCAGTAACGACCTTTAAAGGTATTGCAAATTCATTAGATAAGTTCGCCATGAAGCCCTGCCCTGCTTTTAATTAAGTAATTCTATAACACTATATCTAGTGCGGATCTCATACCTACTAGCCACTATATATAGTGTTTCTACTATCGCCCTCTATGCCTGCGAGAACGGTAGCCCTTGCCTACAGTCGGTTGATTGCTCAAAGCTTTACTTAGCATTGGGTATGCTGAAGCATTCCCAATACGTGCGTAAACTTTCGAGCTAATATTATACCTAAGTTGTATTGTACTCACAAATCATATTATGCGTATTAATGTTAATTAGTATAGCAGTAATAATAATTTCAAAAGTTTACATATATTGTTTTGTACTCACAAATCATTATATGTATAATGTATTTATTAAGTCGATTGGCGACTTAAATAATAGGTGATTAATTATGAACAATATTTTCACAAAGTTGGATACTAAAAAAATAGTTATTGAACTACTAAATGCTTTTGAAAAAGCAAACTTCGATTACTACTCAAGAGCCTATCTTGAAAGTCCAAAAGGTACATTTTGCGTGTCCTTTGGAAACTGTCAAATGCAAGATGCAAACATTATTACTATCTACATAGATAAAGCACCACATGAGTTTTATTTCACCCATGAACATTCCAATATTGCTGAAGCACATCACGAAGCAATTAATCTATTTAAACAAATTTTAGACTTTTACTTTACCTATCTAAAGCAAACATAAGTAAGCCCCGCAAGGGGCTTTTTTAATGCCTGCGGGCTTGGTTCAGATCGGGAGTGACCAAAACCACAGGAAAGGGAAACAACCCACTACAGCGAAAAATAAGAGCAATCAGGGCGCATAACGCTATTACATTAATTTACCTATATTGTTTTGTACTCACAAATCAATATAGGTATAATATATTTGTCAGGTCGATTGGCGATCTAATAAAAAAGGCTTTGAGTTATGACCAGTAAAGAACAACTTTCGTTAGAGTTGCCTATAGTTGAAACAGCTCAATCATACAAAGATATGAAAGGGCTATATAGCGTTGATATTTCCCATATATACCGCTTTTATATTCTCCTTAATTGGTATGGGGTACTAGAAAAAAGCAAAGTGATTAAAGCGGGCAGTGATGCAATTTTTGAATGTGATAATGAAATGATTGCAGATGAAATTTTAAATTGCATTCCGAGCTGTAAAAAAAGAAAGGTTTATCGAGTACCAAATTTTAACCCTATTTATTTTTCAGGAATAGATAAGCCATCGGTAAACCGTTGGAAGTTTTCAGTAGAAAGAAAACTAGGCTATGAAAAATCAATTTACTTTAGATCAGTTGCAAGCCGTTGGGATTATTAACCCCCTGCCCTAGTCGCAACCCTGCGGGATTGCTTTGTAAGTCCCGCTTAGGGGCAAAGGGGAGTAGTTGCGGTTCTGCGGTCAGCTCGACAAAATCACAGATTTTGTCGGCTTCGCTTGAACCTTGCAACGGTAATCAGGGAGGGAAGAATTTTTATATTTCTTCAGTTCGCAAAGTAGACACTTTGCTCTATTGATACCGCCTAGAGTTTTACACTTGTTTACATATATTGTTTTGTACTCACAAATCAATTTAGGTATAATGTATTTATCAGGTCGATTGGCGACCTCATACAAAAGGTACTCGAAAATGAAAAATTTTACTCAAAATGAAAAAGGTCAAATGTTCTATGAGGGCAGTTTGGTTTTAACTGCTAAAGACGGTTCGGTTTTTTTTGTATCAACTGAAATGCTTGTATGTAAGGCGTATCGAGCAAAAGCAAAAAAACCATTTATCAATACTCACTACAGAACAATTGAGCGTTTAAAACAAGCCGTTGGGGAAAGTATCCAATCATGTAATGCAAGATATGAGCAAAAATTACAGAACAAAGAAAAAACCGCAGAGCGTTTAAAAAAATTCCGTGAAGAACTACAGGTAGGCGATATTTTATCTACATGCTGGGGCTATGAACAAACCAACGTAGAATTTTATCAAGTGGTATCTAAGAAAGGCGCATTTTGTGAAGTTCGGGAAATTGCTAAACGCTCACATGATACGGCTTTTATGCAAAGTGAAGTATCACCAAAGCAAAACGAATTTATTGGAGAACCAATTAAAAAGAAAATTTTAGACGGCTATATCATGATCACAAGCTATATCAGAGCGACACCGCACGAATACGAAACACTAGCAACAGGCACAAAGGTTTATAAGCGCAGTTATGTTTCATCATACGCATAATTAAAAGAAGCCCCGCAAGGGGCTTTTTTAATGCCTGCGGGCTTGGTTCAGATCGGGAGTGACCAAAACCACAGGAAAGAGAAACAACCCGCTACAGCGCAAATCTGAAGCATTCAAGACACACAATAATAATTACACTTGTTTACATATATTGTTTTGTACTCACAAATCAATTTAGGTATAATGTATTTATCAGGTCGATTGGCGACCTCATACAAAGGAATTAAAAAATGACTGATTTAGTTTTGTTGACTGATGAAGAAATCGCAGACATGAGCTATGACAGCTTTAATAAAACCGACCTAGTTGCTATGCAGTCAATGCAAGAAAGCGAATTTCCACGCTATACAGTTGCAATGGCTCATACAATTTATGTATGGGAAAATATCTTATATCAAGAAGCAAGCCGATTATGTGAAAGCTATGACGGGGGAGTATGGGAAACTAAAAACGGCTTTTGGACTTTGCAATCTGATTCAATTTTTTATATGGAAAATGGATGGGACGAAGCGTTTAACCTGAATGCCCTAGAATTTTCAATTGTGGTAAATTTATTTGCATTGTCTAAAATTGCAATGATGACATACAGCTCAAAACCTGCAATCAATCGCAGAGCCGTTTTTTTTAGTGATTACATAAAAGACGTTATACATAAAAATAGGAATGTTTTAGATACTACAGCAATTTATAAATTGATTTATTAAAAGAAAAGAAGCCCCGCAAGGGGCTTTTTTAATGCCTGCGGGCTTGGTTCAGATCGGGAGTGACCAAAACCACAGGAAAGAGAAACAACCCGCTACAGCGCAAATCTGAAGCATTCAAGACACACAATAAAAATTACACTTGTTTACATATATTGTTTTGTACTAACAAATCAATTTAGGTATAATGTTTTTATTAAGTCGATTGGCGACTTAAATTAAAAAGGTATTGAATTATGAACGACCAAAATAACAATGATGCAATCAAAGCAGAACGCTTAAACCGTTATGAAGAACGCCAACAAAACCGCTTAGATCGTTATGAAGCTTTAGCTGATAAAGCAACAGTAAAAAGCACAGTATTGGCGACACGTTCAAATCAAATGGTTGAATGTATACCGTTTGGACAGCCAGTTTTAGTTGGTCATCATAGTGAAAAACGAGATAGAAACTTTCGTTCTAAAATTCACTCTATTATGGGTAAATCAGTTCAGGAAATGAAGAAAGCCGAATACTATCAAAATAAAGCTGATAGCGTAGGCAAGGGCGGTATTTCAAGTGACGACCCTAATGCAATAGAAAAACTTAAAAGCAAGCTTGAGAAGTTACAGCAGGCGCAAGAGTTAATGAAAAAGGCTAACAAGTTAATTAAAAAATTTCCCGAACACAATGCACGTTTAGAGGGATTAATTGAACTTGGATTCTCTGAAGAAAAAGCTATAGACGTATTAAATCCTAAATATGGCTCAATTGGTTTTGCAAGCTATTCACTTCAGAATAATAATGCTGAAATTAACCGCTTGAAAAAGCGTATTGCAGAATTGCAAACACTTGAAAATAGAACTTCAAATGAAGTTGAGAACGATCTTTATAAATATACAGAATGCAAAATAGAAAACCGTTGCATGTTTATATTTGATGGTAAACCTACGGAAGAAATACGCCAAATTTTAAAAAGTAATGGTTTTAAATGGTCGCCAAGTCGGGGCGCTTGGGTACGCCAGTTAAATGCAAATGGGATATACGCATCTAAACGAGTAATAAGCCTTATAGATCAAATATAATAAAGTAAGCCCTGCGGGGCTTTCTTTACTAATCAATGAAGCAATTTAAGGAAAGGTTAAAATGATTGAAAAATTATCTTTTGTTGGGCTAAAGGTGATCGAGTGTTTTAAAGATGCTGGGTTAGATCAAGTTTACATTGATGATAAAATAGAGGAGTTTTCTACATTAAATAATTATGCATCATTACACAAAGCGCTAAGAATACTTGATGATAAAAACATGCACAGACTAGCCCAAAAACTAGGTGTACATATTGAAGATTTAGAATCAACATTACTGGTTTTAAATCAAATATAGAAACCAAAAAAGTGGTGATAAAGTCGCCCGCAATTTTTTTGCGGGTGATATTCCAATGAAGCAAAAAAATTGCGGTTCATTGCGAATCAAATTTATGGATATGCAAAAAAGCATAGTCTTAACAGGTAAGAGCTAACATAAAGTTATTGAGGTCACTAATATGAATAATGCACAGTTCAAAATAGAATGCTTTAAGAATGGCTTATACAGTCGGGAACAGGTTATAGATTTTTATAATGTAGTCTATGAAGAAAATACAAAGTTCAATAAGCGTGATGCTCAATTATGGATGAATGGCAAAACTTCATATATCTATACAATAGATCAAACAGCTATAGATATGATCAATATGTTAAATAAAATTAGAGCCGAACTAATTGCAGAAGAAAGCGAAAGAATCCAAAAAGGCAAACCAAGATACACTAAGCTTTTTAAATCTGAAGTTGATTTATGGGCGGTACACAATGAACTTTTGAATCTACCATTAAACTTTTATCACTCAATATTGTTAGAGTTGAAAGTAACTGAATTAGATTACTATGAGAACATAGAGCAAATGGAAAATTTTAATGAAAAACACTAAGTATAAATCTAAAATTCTGATGATAATTATTTATACACTTGTAGGAATGTTGGCAGGGTATAACATTGGGAATTTTATAAGTAGCCACTGGTACAATGATCTTGGACAACCAAATCAAGATTTTTACGAAATGATTAAAATATTTTTTAATCTAGCTACAACTTTGCTATTTGGTACTGCCTGCTTATATATTTTTAAAGATGATATTAAAAACTAAACTCTAGGCGGTATCAATAGAGCAAAGTGTCTACTTTGCGAACTGAAGAAATATAAAAATTCTTCCCTCCCTGATTACCGTTGCAAGGTTCAAGCGAAGCCGACAAAATCTGTGATTTTGTCGAGCTGACCGCAGAACCGCAACTACTCCCCTTTGCCCCTAAGCGGGACTTACAAAGCAATCCCGCAGGGTTGCGACAAAATATAAGATATTTCAATTTTAGTCATTCAGCAGTAACACTTCCTGAATTATCAACTAAAGTGCTTTTTGATTTTTTTGCTTGTTCACGATCATTAATAAATTTGTCACCTGAAGCTTTCAAACTATCAAAATAACTTGGGTTATTTTTTGCATTTTCAATAGCACTTAAAAGCATCCCAGTGATAATGCCTTTATCTTCAGATGGGAAGTCTACCATTTCAAAAAGAGCGCCAATTGTAATAAGCTTGTGTTCACGTTTTTTTCGATCTTTAGCTTGTGCAACTTGGACTTCTTTTTTTAAACCTGCAAGAAGTTTTTTTTCATCCTCCTTGATTTTTTCCAGTTCTAAACGAGCTTTATATTTTTTAAACTCATTTTTCATAATCCGTTCAAAAGAACTAATTTGCTGTTTCGTTGGCGTACCTGATTCAATGTTAGAAACTAAAGTTAAAATAATTTCTTCAGTTTGACTTTTGTTCTCAAGTTTTTTTAAACGATCAATTTCTTCAGTGACGAATTTTTTTTGATCTTCAGTAAATTTAAAATCCTCAATATTCATTTTCTTAATCCAAAAGTTATAAGGTGATCAAATAATATCACAATGAAAAATTAAAAAATCCCAAAAAAATACAAAGCAACAAAAAACTATAAGAGTTCGCAAAGGCAATAGCACTGTCAATATTTTTCAGACTGAACGGAAGCCATAGGCTCACGGCTCATCTGAAAACATATTGATCAGCAAAAATCAAAAAAACACACTAATCCTAAAGGGGGTGTAAACGAAGTGTCTACCCCCGATGACCCACTGGCGAAGTGTAGGGATTCATAAGGGAATTATTCCCTTATGTGGGGCTTGGGGTGAAACCCCATATCTATATAAAAATAAATTACAAAAAAAGCCAAAAATCAGCCCCAAAAACCGCTTTTAAAATCAATGCCTTGCATTGCTTCAAAATCGGACAAATGCAAGCATTTGTTTTGTCACTTGTAGCGAATATATAGAGAGGTTATCATGACTATAGCAGTAGGAATGTGCACGCTTCCGCGTTTCTCTCCGAGAAACAGAAAAAGCAAAAGCAAAAAAGGCATAAAATGGCGATCTATCACTTATCAGTTAAGACAGGCAGGCAATACGGTTCTACAGGAACTCGTGGCGCAAATCATTACGCCTACATTAACCGTGATGGAAAGTATAAAAGAGATGATTTAGAAAATATTAAATCTGGAAATTTACCGTCATGGGCTACTGATGCAAAACACTTTTGGAAGTCAGCAGATAAGAATGAGCGTATTAATGGGCGTGTTTATACTGAATTAGAAATTTCATTACCTAGAGAACTTAATAAAGAACAAAGAGAAGAATTAGTAGAGAAATTTGTTGAAAAAACTTTAGGTGAAAACTTCACTTATTCTTATGCAATTCATAGTCCTCTAGCTAGTGATGGTCAGCAAAACCCGCATGTTCACCTTATGTTTTCTGAAAGAAAATTAGACGGTATAGAGCGTGACGAAGTAAAGCATTTTAAGCGTTATAATCCAGTAAACCCTGAAAAGGGCGGTGCGGGTAAAGATCGTTATTTTTCTTCTAAAATGTTTGTGGTTGATACCCGCCTAGAATGGGCTAACCATGTAAATGATTTTTGTGAAAACTTAGGTATTGATGCACGTATTGATCATAGAAGTTTTAAAGAGCAAGGTATTGAATTGTCTAGCCAAAACTTTAGAGCTGATTACGTTAGCAGTCACAAATACCATATCAATGAAAATATTAAGCAAGTACGTCATCAAAATGGTGAAATAATAATTGAGCGCCCAAGCGAAGCAATTAAAGCATTAACTTCTAATCAATCTGTTTTTTCAGTGCGTGAGCTAGAGCGTTTTTTAATGGCTCATACAGATGGTGAAGAACAATATTTAAAAGCTTATGAATCGGTAATAACTTGCCCTGATATGGCTACTTTATATGGTAAAGATAAAGTCGTATTTTCTTCTAAAGAGCTTGTAGGTATTGAGGAATCAATCTCAACATTTATCTATAATGCTAATGAGGAAAGCCGTATTCAAAAACCATTTAATCTAGTTGAGAAATTACCTTTAAATGCGGTACGTGTTGCTGAAACAAGAACATTTAATAGTGAGCAAGAAAAAGCATTCTATACCTTAACTTCTACCGATCGGATTACATTGTTGAATGGTTCTGCGGGCACAGGTAAATCATACGTTCTAAGTGCCGTTTCTGAAGCCTATAAAGAATCTGATTATCAAGTATATGGAATCGCATTACAGGCAATTACAGCTAAGGCTATAGCGAATGATTGTGATATTCCAAGTAGTACAATTGCTTCTTTCTTGTCTAAGTATGATAGCGGTAATTTAGAAATAAATAATAAAACTGTATTGATCTTGGATGAAGCAGGCATGGTCGGTTCAAGAGATATGCAACGCTTGCTTATGCTTGTAGAAAAACACGATGCACAAATAAAATTAGTTGGTGATAGTTACCAGTTAAGTGCAGTAAGTGCGGGTCATGTATTTGCAAATATTCAAGAAAACTTAGATAAGAAAAATATTGCTTCACTAGAGGATATTCAACGTCAGAAACATGCCAAAGAATCTGACAAGATGATTCAAGCATCTAAATATCTTTCTAAGCATGAAGTAGGTAAAGCAATAGATATTTATAAATCTATTAATATGGTTAATGAATACGAATCTCATGATCTAGCTTTAGCTAAAACTGTTAAGTCATGGAGTGAAGATTCTAGCGAAAGTAAATTAATGCTTGCTCATTCAAATAGTGATGTGAATGAACTAAATCGAATGGCTAGAGCATTGCTTATCAAACAAGGTAAGCTTAATCCTGAAAGTGTTTCTGTGAAAAACTATCAAGGTGATTTAGATATTTCCATCGGTGAGAAAATTGTA
>NZ_CP137749.1:0-14571 GCF_033439925.1 Acinetobacter sp. 16 | reverse complement strand
TTTTTAATTTGCTCAATATCAAGTTTGATATTCTCAAAGCGCTTTAAACAGCTTTGGTATGCAGCTCTGTGCTGCTCAAAACGGGTATCTTGCCGTTCTAAAATCTTCTCGCATTGCAGATATTTCAGCATGCGTTGATCATTTTTGATGATCTGTTCAATTTTTTCATAGTCAGATTTATTCAAGTTTCGACTTGCTCGGCTCATGTAGGTTTCTAAGTTTTCCGCTTTTTTCTGTGTGTAATCAATCAATAGTAATGTGTCCTGGTTATTGAAGGCTTGTTGCTGTTCATCACATAGTTCTTTGTGATAAAGAACATAGTCGGGGTAATAATTGTCATTGCGCAATAAATTGAGATAAAAGTCTGTCGTTGGCTTTGGCTTAAGTCGAATTTTGGCTACTGTTTTTTCTAGTCCCCCAAGTTGTTGATTAATTTGACTAATATTTCCACTGTCTCCACGAGCATGTCGATTTGCTTGCTCTGCATCTTTAGATCTTTGTAAAAGTTGTCGGGTACCTTCACTTGCGAGATTTTCAAGAGTGCGTTCTTGAGATCGGTCTGCTTTGTGTTGATATTCAAAAGAATGGGTTTCAATTCGGTCTTCACTAAATCGCTGACAACGCTGTTTAAATCCAGTTGATTTAATGCTCTCGTTAATGGCGTCTGTAATTGCATCAGCACATTGTTTTGAAATGCTTGCTGTAATTGCTCCGAAAAGCTGCCCAGTTCGAGTTTTGAAAGTTCTGATTTCATAGCCAGGATCAAGGCCTGCTGGGTTTCTCTCTCGGTATTCAAGTTGCTGATTTTGTTTTGTAAGCTCTGCTCGACTTCGCTGTATTTGCTCAAGATGCTTTTTAATGAACTCACTTGTTGATTCAATACGTTGTTTTGCTCTGCTAACAAGTTGTTTTGTTGAATCAATAAGTCGTTTTGCTCTTTCAAAAAAAGGTCGATTTCTGTCTGCATTGCTTATCTCCGCAATTGATTCAAGATTTTGATTTGATTTGAAATTTGTTGTGTGTTCTGTTGAATGACTTCTCGCTGTGCTTCGATGGTCTTCAGATTTGTATTGGTTTGATAGCCCAGATATAAAACGATTGAAAGAATCAGCAGTCCAAAACCGATCATCCCCCAAAAAATGTATTTGGATCTCTGTTCGCTCAATTTTTCCGTGATTAAGGTCTGGATGTCGTTCTGGAACTGCTCGCTTTGGTTCGCTATTGCGTGTTGGATCTGGTCTTGGATACTCTGCTGCAGGCTCTCTTGATCGATCGTGATGTTTCCCAACTGGCTGTTGATTTCTTCCTGTAACGTCTGGATTGATGTTGAAAACGAATCGATGCTGGTTGTGACGGTTTCGATGCTCGATATATCGATATTGCATAGCTGTGCTTGTAATACTTGTATTTGCTCCGTATAGCTCGTTGTGAGCGTTTGTATTGCTTGGGGTGATAGATTCTTTATCGCTATCAAAATCGAGCGTAGGTGCGATTCTAGGGCTGTTGTTGTCTGCTGTACGTTGTGCAAAAGCGTGGTGCCTTCTGTGATAGGTTTCTCGCTTTGTGCGATAAGTTGCTCGAAGTTGATCAGCGTCTGTGAGAGCTGCTGCAAGTTCGTTTGCAGTTGCTCGGTTCTCTGCTGCTGCTCGGAGATGCTCTGAATAAGATCCAATTTCGAATTTTTCATTGTAGAAATCGCCTTTGAGTCGATGTTTTTTTCCACTGGAGAGAGTGACTGTTAAAAAATCTTTGCTGGGTTTTATCGAATCAATGCCGTCGAGTTGTTTGAGACAAGCGACGATATCGGCCCTGTTTTCTGCCGTTTGGGTCTTTAAGAGTGTTTGAACGTAGTTATCCATCGCCTGGCAAAACTGTTTTTTTGGCAGGTTCTCAAGCTCCTGGCTTGAAAGAATATTTTTTGCCTGTGCATTCAGCTTTGCGATGTGGTTTGGCTCTTGGGTGGTTCGCATCAAAAGAAAGTCATCAGGACGTGACCACTCATATTTCGTATTGAAGTAGTCTCGTAACGAGTCGAAATGTTTTTCATGCCCTGGCGGTGCAATATTCAGTGATTTTCCGCTCTCGATATCGAGTCGAGGCGTTAAAACGTGAATATGCTTTGATCCATCATCGTCAGTATGTAGCACAGCAAAAAGGTGATATTGCGATGGATCTAAACCTGCAAAGGCATGTTGTTCAAAGTCGTTGAGTACTTCTTTGATTTGTTCGTCCGTAGGGGCATCATCTTTTGCCCATGCAATCACTCCACTGGTGTACTTCCATAAGTGAGGACTTGAGTCACAAATCGCGTTAAACGTAGTTGCATCCCCCCTTAAAACTTCAACGCCTGCGCGAACATTCCCCATGTGATCAAGCTTGTCGAGTACGTATGCGGATGCTTTGGCGGCACTGCCTTTGCCGTGATCAAGAAATTTAATATGCACTTTCGTCTTCCTCCGATAGTTGGATCGAAGACAGCCGTTTTTGGAGCTGTTCAGGGCTTTGCCGGCTGATTTTTGGAAGAGCCGGAAATACCTGTTCTAGCTCTGTTTGAATGGCTTTTAAAACTAAAAGAATACTGAAAATATCGAGTTTGCGCTGCTCTTGCGGATCTGCGTTTTTGATGATGTTTAATGCGCGTGCAATTTGATTAATGTTGTTGCCAATCTTGGCAAGCTCGAGCAATAACGCTGGGTCAGTTTTTTGGTAGCGTTTGACGACTTCAACGACTGTTTTTACTTTTGTTCTAAGGGGTTTTATTTCTACCGGATGCTGTTGAACGGTGATGGCATTTTGCATGACTTCACGCTCGATCAACGAGTGAATGAAGTCCGTGAAATTTGTATTTTCTTTTTTGAGCTGTTGCTCCAGTTGCTCTAACTGTAGCTCGGTGAGTCTGAAAATTTTCGTTCTACTTCGCATTGATCAATCTCATCGCGCACTTTTGCTTTTGGGGTCTTAGGGGTGAAACCCCTAACAAGTCCCTGTGTATCGAAATTCGAAGAATTTTGTATATACAGGTAGGCTTGCTTGGGTCACGTGCTAGGGTCTGAACTCGTTATATCAGCATTGAAAAAATAAAGTCTTTTTGAAGCGAAAAATGGGGTAAATTTTAATTATGGCGTGAATTTTTGGGAAAATTGGGGGGATAAAACTATTATTTTTGTTCTAAAAATGGATGCTATATTTGGTTAAAAATTAATCGTATTGATTGTAAAAAGAGAGATTTGAAATCTGTATTTGACTCATAAAATACAGATTTCATTATCATCGTTTAGCAGCATTCAGGAATAAGTTTTAAAAATGCTTCTTTAATTTCAGAAAATTCGACTTGAGGATGATCTTGTAAAAAATATTCGATCCAAATGAATGTTGCCTCATGGCCGTCATAGGAAGGATTTACATCCAGATAAAAAGCCAATCGTGCTGTTATACAAAGTTCAAGATCGTTAATTAATGCCAATCCAATCTTTTTTGCTTGAGAAGAAATAAGAAGCTTGGGCTGTACGAAATGGTTCATAAAAACAAGTCCTATCAAAAGAGTAAAAGTGCTTGATAAGAATAGTTAAACACATAAATATTGTGATTAACACATTATTTATGTGTTTGAATGTAAATAAATGATCTGTGCTATACTTTTCCATCAGAACAATTCTGCTTTTTAAACTATGCCTTACGAAGAATTTCAAAGACTTATAGGTAAGTCTGGCCTGTCTATTAAAGAATTTGCAGCGCTTTTAGATATGAACGCAAATTCAATTACCAACTATAAAAAGAACGGTAAAGTGCCCACTACGATTGCAGTAATTGCAGTCGTAATTTCAGATATGAAGGATGATGGTCTGGACTTTTATCCAATTTTTGAGAAAGTTCGAGCTTATCGTGATCAATAGAGTATTTGATGTGAACCCAATTAAAGTTTTAATTGGATCCTAGCGCGTGCTGCTGCATTTCGTAGATGAGATTTTATGTTAAATAAAAAAAGCCAATCTTTTAAAGATTGGCTTTCGTATCTGGATTGGTAGCGGGAGCTGGATTTGAACCAACGACCTTCGGGTTATGAGCCCGACGAGCTACCAGACTGCTCCATCCCGCATCAATGGAAGCCGTTATACGTTACTTATATGAACCAAGTCAAAGAAAACTGAATATTTATAGTTTAATAGCTTGTTAAGTAAACTAATTAGGTTAATTAAAAAGCTGTTGGGTCATTCAAGCTTACGGATTGGCCTTGGAGAACATTTTCATAAGTTTCTTTTAGATCTTCTTCTGTTGAAGAGTCTGGTAAAAAACGTAATGTTGATGCTGCAACATACTCATTTGATAATTCAAAAGATTTCCAACGTCTATTTAATTGTTCTGCAACATATCCAGTCGTATTTGAACCACCGAATATATCAACAACTAAATCGCCTTCATCCGTTAGCATTTTAATGAAGAATTCAGGAAGCTTACTTGGGAATCTTGCTGGGTGTGCTTTTATACCGATTTGTTTACAACGTCTTAGATAAAGTGATGTAGCCTCAGAATTTGGTATTTGCAAGAGATTTGGTGGAATCGAGCCCCCATTATCTTTACCAAAGCTTTTACCAATATTATGCCCAGAAGGTCTTTCTTTTGCTTCGTAAAACTTTTCTGGATCTTCAATCAGTTTCTTCATTCTATCGCTATATGGCGCGAGAACTTTTGTAATATCGGATTTAGGAAACTCAGTTTTACTAAACCACCAAACAGTATTTACAGAATCTTTTACACGTAACTTTCGTTTATTGACCCATTCAATAGGGCTAGGGAGTTTAGAGGGATTAAACCAATAAAAATCCTCTGCTAAATGGAAACCAACTTCATCAACTAATTTAATTAAAACTCGGAAGTTATAAAGGCTGCGAACGGGGACACCTTTCATGTAGGCACCACCAAAATCTACTACAAAGCTTCCATCTGGCTTTAATTTCTTTTTTACAAGTACAGCAAATTGTGTAAACCAATCAATATATTCGGCTTGATCCTCATTGCCATAAGCTTTTTTACGTTGTAGGGCAAAAGGAGGGCTAGTCATGACTAAATTAATACTTTCATCTTCTAAAGTTTCAAGAAGTTCAAGTGAATTACCTATATAACTTTCACCAAGCTCGGTGATATATGCAGGTTTTTGAAATTCAGCCATTAAGAAGTCCTGAAAAAATAAAGTGAGTATGTTAGCACATGGGTACTTTAAATTTAGCAAAACATAAATAAAAAAAGATGACTTTAGTCATCCTTGCTAAAGATAGCATTTAAAAATATATTTTATTATAAATGCTATCTTTAGTCGGTCGAAATATGTTGATCTAACGATGATTATTTATTCCACAAATATCAGTTAATTAATGTGGATTTAAGTAATGATTGAAGAGATTTTTGCCAGAAATTTAAAGAAAATAAGAGATCATAAAAATCTATCTCAAGAAGAATTAGCTGAGAAATGTGGTTTAGATCGAACATACATTGGAATATTGGAAAGAAGAGAAAAAATTCCCACACTTACCACAGTTGAAAAGTGTGCAAATGCGCTAGGTATTTCAGTCTGCGATTTATTATCAGATGAAGTGTATTTGAATAGTTTTGATGATGACAAAGCTGTTTTGAATGCCATTTGGCCTTTTATTTGTAAATATCAAGATCTCGCAACGAAAAATGGTATCAATGATATTTTTCAAGATAATGGAGGGAAACTTCTGCAAGTGCTTTTAGAGCTAGATTTAACAGTTCTTGAAGGACGTGAGGGCAATGATGCAAAAGACGCTACTGGCCAAGAATATGAACTGAAATCTTTGAATGTGGAGTTGGTGAAAGGGTTTTCTACTCATCATCATATGAACCCAACAATTATTGCTAAATATCGTCAAGTTCCTTGGATTTTTGCAATTTATAGAAATATTGAATTACAGGCAATTTATCGTTTAGAACCAGATGATCTGGAAGAAATGTATGTAAAATGGGAAGAAAAATGGCATAGAGATGGCGGAAAAGACATTAATAATCCGAAGATTCCATTAAAGTATGTAATGGAAAAAGGAACTCTAGTTAGTGGCAATGCTCCAGCTATTCCATCTAAGACAAAGAAAAAACAAACTTTAGAAAATGACTCATTGGTTGATGGTGGATTTAGTCCAGATAATGATTAGATTTAGGTAATAAAAAAGCCCGACATCCTGTCGGGCTTTTTCATATCGGGGTGCTCGTCTTACTGATCTTGTGCTGCCCATTCCTTGCGCTATTTTCTTATTCTTGTTTTCTGGAAACATCCAGTTCCCTTATGTATTCATCATAGGGCTAATGCCTTGGATTACCAATCCGCAAAAACCTTAAATCTGTGTAAGTTTTAGCTTACAAAGTTGGCCTATTTTATCCCAAGAGTTGTCCGCAGAAATTGGGGATTATTTCTGAACTGTGACCCTTGAGAAATCAGGAAAAAATGCAAAAACGAATGTTTTTTGATCGATTTTATTGGCAAGAAGTATCAAAACCGCTCAATAAAAAGCCGACTTGTTTCCAAGTCGGCTTTTCGGGTTTGCGTCCCCAATTTTTTATAGCATAACTTTTTGAAATATAAAACTATTTTTATATGCGTTTCGTATAACGCCCATTATGTTAAATAACCGTTGGATTAGATGATTTTTATATAAGAAATTATTTAAAAAAAATTAATACATATTTGATATTTAGTATATGAGATTATATTTACCATCTTTTTCCAAGAAATTTAGCTTAATGATTTTTAATCAAAAATATTTTTTTCAAGCAAGCTTTATTACAATGGTTATGGGTTTTGGTATGAATTTACATGCAAGTGAAGTCAGTCAAGATGAGAAAAATATTGAAAAAGTTGTTACACAATCCTTTAAGCCACTTATGGATGAGTACGGTGTGGCTGGTATGGCTATAGGCGTAATTTATAAAGGTAAAAGTTATGAAAAATATTATGGTGTTCGATTTAAAGATACAAATGAAAGCGTAAATGGTCAGACACTTTTTGAGTTAGGTTCTTTAAGTAAAACTTTTACTGCTATTTCAGGTACATATGCTAAGAACCAAGGCAAAATATCGTTCAACGATCAGCCTAGTAAATACATCCCTGCTCTAAAAAATTCAGAAATTAATAAGGTAAATTTATTAGAATTATTAACTTATACAAGTGGTAATTTACCATTACAATTTCCCGATGATGTCAAAACTGATAAGCAAATATTAGAGTATTTCAAAAATTGGAAAGCTAACAATCCTCCTGGGGCTTATCGTGAATACTCAAACCCAAGTATAGGTCTATTCGGGTACTTAACTGCAAAATCGATGAATGTCTCTTTTTCTTCATTGTTAGAGGAAATTATTTTTCCTCAACTTAATTTGAAACATACATACGTCAATGTTCCAGAAGAACAAAAAATGAACTATGCCTTTGGTTATGATGAAAATAACAAGCCAATTCGAGTTAATCCTGGCCCATTGTCGGATGAGGCATATGGAGTTAAATCAACACTCCCTGATATGCTTAAGTTTGTAAAGTCGAACCTTAATGTAGATACAAATAGCCCTGCTATGAAAAAAGCTATACTAGATACACACAAAGGATATTTTAAAGTTGCTGATAGTGGTATGACACAAGCACTCGGATGGGAAATGTTTTCTTATCCCACCACTTCCGAAATTCTACAGGCTAGTAATTCAAAACAAATCTTATTGGGATTAAATCCTGTTGTAAAAGAGTTGTCGCAACCAAAATCTAAAGTTTTTCATAAAACTGGATCTACTAATGGCTTCGGGGCATATATTTTATTTATTCCAGAAGAAGACTTTGGATTGGTTATGTTAATGAATAAAAAGATACCAAATGTAGATCGTATTAAGGCTGCATATAATGTTTTTGAAATATTGAAAAATAATTAACTTTCTCTAAAATTAACATAATACACGTTATACGAATTCCCAAGGCATGGCTTTTAGTCATGCTTTTTTTATCAAAAGACTATACCTGAATGATAGCGAGCCAAATCGCATACAATATCTATCATTAGACTTAATGCAATAATTAAATGATAGTATTATCATTAATCTAATAGAATTAAGATTAAATGATAGAAATGAATACACGTATTTATCTACGAGCTTCAACTAAAGATCAAGATGCAGAAAGGGCTTTGCAGATTCTTCAGGATCTAAACCAAAACTTGAATTTGGGTGAAACCATTGTGTACGTGGAAAACTATAGTGGTACGAAGTTAGACCGACCTGAATTGAATAAGCTACTGTCAGAAGCAAATCAAGGTGACACATTGTTAGTTGAAAGTATTGACCGCTTATCACGCCTAACCCAACGAGATTTTCAAGAGCTGAAGCGCAGGATCCAGGAGAAGGGACTTCGTTTAGTCGTAGCAGATCTTCCTACTACCTACCAAATGATTCAAACCAGTGACAGCATTACTCATTCAATCTTGGAACTCATCAACAATATGTTGATTGATCTTCTGGCAACAATGGCCCGCCTAGACAATGAGAAACGTATAGAACGTATTAAGCAGGGCCTGGCACGTTCGGGTTACAAACCAACAGGCAAGAAGGCAAATGAGGCTAAACATAAACGAATAAAAGAATTGCTAGTAGTTGGCAATATGACTAAGGAAGAAATTGCCAAAGCAGTGAATTGTGGAGTTGCAACTGTCTATCGAGTTGCTAAAGTTATCTAAAAGAGGCTTATCTCAACGCGCCCCCAATGGGGCACCGCTGCATTCAGGTTACTTCACATAAGAAATTTTATGTTAAATGATTGTTAGAAATGCCCCTTGATCGAGGCATTTTCTATAAAGAATACTAAAAACTAATTAAAGCCAACCAAGTTTCAAAACAAGGCAGTTCTCAGCAATCATATTTTTAAATTATATAACTCCCAACTGAGCTTTTGCTCCAACGATAAGGCTTTCATTTTGAGTTTCTAAGGCAAATAAACCATACATCAAAGGAGAGGCCGCTGCTCTTTCTAAAGTCTGTTCATATAGTTTATTCCAAACTTTACCCCCTAGTTTTTCATACTCGATGATTAGAGTTTTGAGGCTTTCTTCTCCAAACAAAGTTACATGCCCAGCAAAATCAATCGCTGGGTCATCTATATGGGCTGTTGACCAATCAATAACGCCTGAAACAGCTCCATCCTTTGAAGCTAGTACATGCCCAGCATATAAATCGCCATGTATAAATTGGGTGAAATCTGCCCATAGAACATCATTATCCAACCATTTTCTGTAGCGGGTTTCCAATTGCTCACTTATACCAATTTCAGATTTTACTAACTGCAAATTGTTTGCTATTTCAGGTCTTAAATCTGAAGGTTTCATAATTTTCAAATCATTTTCCCGAACTTCTTTTTCAGGAATACTATGGATTTCAAATAAGGTTTTTGCCAAAGATGTTATGTATTTCGGGCTATCTTTGTCCATATTCCAAATTATTTCATAGGTTTCAGCATCCAAATTTAAAACAGGATTATCTTTAAGTATGGGATAAGCCACTAATTCTGTAGATGAAATTCTCCAATCAGGAACCTCTACAGAAAGATGTTTTTTTACCAATTCTAAAATGCGTTTTTCTTTCTTGATTTGTTCCCTCATGCCATCACGACGAGGAATACGCAGCAACCATTGTTGCCCCTTTGTATCAAGAGCAAAAACGACCTTAAAATCAATGCCCATTTCATTGAAATTCATTTTGTCCGTAAGCAACAAGCCGTGTGCTTCAGCAAGTGATTGAATATCTTGAATTGTCATTTTTAATTTCCTTTAAAGAGTTCAATAATTAATGTTCGGATTAGATTGGCTATCATTAACAATCTCTCTCAAAAGTCTTGATGATTTTGTGGTCTTTGATCTCGTA
This sequence comes from Acinetobacter sp. 16, assembly GCF_033439925.1. Taxonomy (NCBI): domain Bacteria; kingdom Pseudomonadati; phylum Pseudomonadota; class Gammaproteobacteria; order Moraxellales; family Moraxellaceae; genus Acinetobacter; species Acinetobacter sp. 16. The sequence goes on along the minus strand of NZ_CP137749.1, from coordinate 4,668 downwards.
GATAATGTCAGCAATATTATCGACCAATTGCTTGTCATGAGATACGAAGATAATAGTTCCTGCATAGGACTTCATCATTGTTTCTAATGCGGCAATACTTTTTAGGTCAAGATAGTTTCCTGGTTCATCCATAAGCAAAATATTATATTTTCCTAAAAGCATTTTGGATAAAAGCAGTTTGATGATTTCACCTCCCGATAAGTCGGATAAGTTTTTTTGAATATCATTCGCTCCGATCCCCATTGAAGCCAATACTGCACGAATTTCCGCAACTGTGTACTCGCACTCTTCCTGCATAAAGGAGAGCACAGATTTATGCGTGTTAAATTTATATCCTGTTTGTGTAAAGTAGCCAATTTCAGCTTTTGGAGATATGGTTAATCCATCAGCACGTTCTGATATCATTTTTAACAAGGACGTTTTCCCTGTTCCATTCGATCCAGTTATAGCGACTTTAGCGCCAAGCGGTATTATAAAGTTAGCGTCATCAAAGATAGTACGGCTACCAAATTTTAAGCTCAGACCATCTGCCGTAATCGGGAACTTATTGTGCAGTTCTAGGGCTGAACTTTGACGAAAACGAATAGAACGCAAATGCTCTGGTGCTTGAATATCTTCTAATGCAGCCAAACGCTTTTCCATACTCTTAGCTGCCTGATACAGTTTTCTTTGCTTGGTGCCAGTCATTTTTGCATGCCCAAGTCGTCCAGCACTTTCGGTAGAGTTTTTGGATTTTTCTCCTTTTTTCTTATTGTCTAATCGATTAGCTTGCTGGCGTTTTTCTTGCACAGCAGATTCTAATCGCTCCCGTTCCTTCATCATCAGCTCATATTCTACGGCTTGGTGTTGTCGCTCTTCTTCTTTTTGACGCAAGTAATCCGAGTAACCACCCCAATATTCCGTAATTTTACCGTCTTTTAACTCCCATATCTTGTCTACAACCATATCAAGAAAATATCGGTCATGACTGATAACAAGTAATGCTCCATCAAATGCTTTAAGTTGACCAATAAGTAGATCTATTCCATTGAGATCAAGGTGGCTGGTTGGTTCATCCGCTAGAATGCCATGTACTTGTTGGGAAAATGCGGCAGCAATTTTTGCACGAGTTTCCTCTCCGCCACTCATTGTGTCGTTTTGTACATTGGAAACACCAAGGCGAGATAACATTGCCCGGTCTTCGACCGTTTCTATTTCGATTCCGCCCAGTTGGCTGATATGTGCAAAATCACCAAAACGCTGTAATGTCGCTTCGGCTAAAACAATTTCGCCATTAAGTACTTTGAGTAAACTACTCTTTCCTGCTCCGTTATCACCCACAAGACCAATACGGTCATAAGAGTGAATTTCCAATTCATCAATATCCAAAACATCACGCCCAGCATAATCCAAGCGTATGTTTCTCGCTTTAATAATTAAACTCATTTTTATTTACTCCTGTTTAGCTCTTGAAATTTTTTATGCAGCAAACAGGATTTAGGTGAAAACAAAAGCTAGCATCACAGTGTCCTCCCAAAAAAAAAGCTATTCATCCACAGGGTGGACAAATAGCTAGTCAATTAAGTTATAACTGGAAACTATGCACTAAAAGCATACTTATAAATTAAGCATACTTTTACTTTATATATCCGCATATATTCTTAAAGACACAACAAAAGCCCACCATTATAAAATAGTGTCACTATGCAAATAGTTGTGTCTTAACGAATGCGGATAGAATGCATAAACTTACCTAAAAAATAAAATTCAGTTTTATGATAACTTTACTGTTAAAAGAAGTCTAGACAACCTTGTTTTATGCTTGGATATAAGGCTTATTTTAAAATAATAGTAGTGAAGATTTTCTAAAATTAACATAATACACCTTATACGAAATGCGTTATAATTATTTATAGAAATCAATGCTGTAGTTTCTAGTTGATAGCTCACCTTCCCCAAGGTGGGCTTTTTTTATGATTTTTCACGTTCCACGCCTATTCTTTGAGCAATGTTTCACGACTTTGTTCATATCAGTTAAACAATCGTGGTTAATCATAGGGTCTAAAAAAACGGCTCCAAAAGCCTCTTTTCGGCTGCTCCGGTTCAACGTGATCCGGCACCGGAATCCGCTTATTTTCCCTCTGCTCTGGAGTAGTCAATCCGTCATGTTTCGGCTCTGGTTCTGGTCGAGAATTTCCTGTCATTTCAGAATGAGTAGTAACTTTACGTTCATCTAGCTCTGTCTTTGATTGTTCAAGCTGACCTTTAAACTCAATTCTGTGGGTCAAATCTTCTATATGCTGCATCAAAGACTTTTCTCTTTGGTTGGCTAGATCTAACTGATTTTTGAGTAGAGAAATCTGATCTTTCAATACATGTTCAATCTCAGATTGAACATGTACATGTACATCCTTATGGGCGTGTTCAGTACGTGTACTGGACTGAACACCGATAGGATTTCCATAAACTCTGATAAGTTCAGATAAATCTATGAGTCCATCATGATCCCTTGATAATTCACCAGTTTTTATAGCTTCGTATATTGTTGTTCGTGACTTTTTAAAAGCTTTACTCGCGTCCATAACGCTGAATTTTGTTGTGTTCAATGGAATCCCTCTGTGCGTGTACAAGGATGTTCATCTGAATATCCTACCTGAACATGAAGTTTATTTTGTACTAAATCCTACTTTTTTAAGATGTGGCAGAAGCTCTTCAAACTTCTCTTTATTTTTTAGCATTTCAGCAATTCGAACTGCAAATTGTGGGTAGCTTTCTGTACCTTGAGAATATTTATTCATGTCTGGAAGTTCAGAAAGTTTATTAGCAAAAAGGTGACGTTGTGCATCGGTCATTTTTGAGAAAAGTTCAAGTGAAGTTGAACTTTTAGAGGTGATCACTTTCTTTTGCTTAAATGTGAAAGAGAATCCTGAAATGTTACGGCCTTTTTTATGTTGCTCACATTTAACGTTAATGTCTGTGTGCTCATTAACTTGGGTAATAGCTAGATTTAATACTCGATCTTTAAAATTTCCCATTCTAGTGTATTCATCATCGAGAACACCTATCTTCTGCCTGAATTCTGCTAGTTCAATAACAGGTGTTTGGCCAGTACTACGCCAAGCAATCAATAATTCGTATAAACGTACAGCGTAAGCACTACTAAGATCACTAATCTGCTGTAGCTCATATTTTGTGAATTGTTCTTCTAAACGTGTAATAAGGGGCACGATTGCAGGTGCAAATATTAATTTTACTGTTGCTTCATCATCAATGTATCTAATTTCACTGACCCAGCGACTTAGGACATTCTCAATATTTCCTCTTTTATTTACTTCTTGATAGCTAAATTGACGTGCGAATAAGTCTTTACACGCATCTTTGAGGGCTTGATATGCTGTTTGTCGTGCAACATTAAACTGGTTTACATAACTCTCTGCATGAACCTCTAAAGGGTCATTTGCATTGATACCTCTGCCACTACCTCTTGCCTCGACAATGGCCAATAGGATTAAACGTTGTTCTACTAAATCCAAATTATAGCTAGCATTTATTAGAGCATTATCTTTAACAACTAAATCCCGCATCTTATTTGTCTACATTATTTTTCATGAATATAAATCTATATTAATAATTATGTAGATTTATGCAAGATAAACGTAGTTAAATCTACAAAAAATATTTTGAAGATTTATGGTAGGTAAACGTAGTCATATTGGTAGGTAAACGTAGTCATATTGGTAGGTAAACGTAGTCATATTGGTAGGTAAACGTAGTCATATAAGCTCTACACGCCTTTAAAATAAAGGTGTTCAGCTAGTCTAAAAGCATTTAAAAACTTAAAAATAATTAAAAGCACTGGGAATGAAAAATTGCCCTTGGTTTTCGCTACGCTCAAACTCTATTGAATCTCGCTTTCGCTCGATTCGTCGGGGCAATTTTTTGGTTCTTTTCATTGTGAATTTGAGAAAAAGCAAAGGCAACAGCAAAAGCAACTCGGCATTCGCTTCGCTCATAAAGCTTTTTTACCACTTAAATGAGTTCATTTACGCATCATTTTTCTAAAGTTCATATTATGCAGATTCTTTAAGAAGGAACTCATATGAATTTCTGCAACAAAAGTGAAAAATTTTACATTCTGTTATCTTCAAGCATTAATTATTGTGATAATGCATGTATTTCATTACATTTTTTGAATGAAGAAAGCCTCACTGTAGAAAGTGATAATTTATTATCTGTTAGTGAAAGCTCAATTTGTTTATACATTAACAACGAATATCAAATTATAAAAATACATCACAAATGCAAACAAGAAATTCAAAAATTACAAACTCTTTTTAAAAAAGCATGTGCATATGAAATTAAAAATTAAATTTATTCGCGTGACTTTAAGAGAAAGCAAAAGCAACTCGGAATTCGCTTCGCTCATAAAGCTTTTTTACTCGCTACGCTCGATCTAGACTCAAATATAGAGTCGTCGCTTTGCTCGGTTAATCTCCTTTAGCAGCACAAGGAAGCTTGTAATCAGAGAAAGAGCAGGGCGAAATTTTTATATCGCTCAGTCGCTCGTAGACACTCGCTCGGTAAATCATTGTTTAGATTAACTAAAAATTAAAATCTAAGTCATTTTTTGGCTTTGTTTTGTATTCAGGTTCATAGGTATTCTGAGAAACATTATGTTGAGAGGACGAG